>DATAIY010000326.1:0-5212 GCA_036262475.1 Solirubrobacterales bacterium | reverse complement strand
GTCGGGCCGGCGTCCGCGAGGAGGCCTATCCCGCGGACGCGCCGACCCAGCGGATCGACTTCTAACCGCTAGATGCAGGCGATTCAGTTGATGGGCACGGTTGGTTTCGAACCAACGACCTCTCGCGTGTGAAGCGAGCGCTCTCCCACTGAGCTACGCGCCCTTCGGGGCAGATATTACGCGGGGTTGGCGGTTGGGCGAGGTTGCATCTGATGACCAGGCGGCCTGACCCTCAGCGCCGCGGGCTCCGCGTCATTCGGTCCCAGCTCCGCGGGGGAACCGGGCTCCACCGAGTGGCTGAACTGAGCCGATCAGGCGATGGCCGGGGCCTGTTCGCCGCTGGGGGCCGGCGGCTGCTCGCCCGCCTCGGCCTCTGAGCTCTTGCGCAGCGCTAGGCCAACGAAGGGGTAGACGAGCGTCGAGAGCATCGCGGCACCGACCAGGCCCGCGGCGGTCGACGTTTTCATGTGACCCGTCTCGGTCGCGATCGTCGTGATCGCGACCACGAGGGGGAGCTCGGTGGCGCAGTAGAAGGCGAGCGCGGCGCGATCACGGACGCCGAGGACGCCGCGGTAGAGCAGTATCGCCGGGGTTCCCCGGACGATCAGGAACAGCCCGAAGAACATCACCAGCTTCGCCATCGCCCCGACCGAGCCGAGCGCGGCGAGGTCGAACGAGATGCCGCTGGTGACGAAGAAGAACGGGACGAAGAAGCCGAAACCGACCGCCGTCAGCTTCGACTCGAAGACCTGCAGCTCGTGGCCTTTCAGCGCCAGCCGCGTGATCATCCCGGCGACGAAGCCGCCGAGCAGGATGTCGAGGCCGAGCTTGCCGGCGAGCAGGACGAGCCCGAAGACGAGCACGACCGTGACCCTGACCGCCAGCTGGCTACTCGACTCGAAGGTACGCTCGAGCGCCGGCCAGCCGCGCCAGGCGTAGCGAACCGACCCCATCGCCAGAACCAGCGCCAGGACGACGAAGGCGAGCAGGATCACGGCCTCGTGCAGCGGGTGGTCGGTTGAGAGGACCAGGGTCACCAGCAGGATCGGGCCGAACTCGCCGGCGCCGCCCGCCGCCAGCAGGTAGGTCCCGAAGTTGGTCTTCAACTCGCCGTTGTCGCGGAGGATCGGAATCAGGGTGCCGATCGCCGTCGTCGCCATCGCCGAGCCGGTGTAGAGGAAGGAGAGGACGATTCCAGCCGCGGCGAGGGCGCCGCCGATGCCGTACGCGAGGGCGACCGAGAGCAGCCATCCCCAGGCGCCGAGCTTCATCGGCTTGCCGCGGATCCGCTCGAAATCGATCTCGTAGCCGGCGAAGAAGAAGAGCATCCCGAGGCCGAGGTTGGAGAAGAAGTTGACGAAATCGTCGGTGTGGGCGAAGCCGAGGATTTCGGGCCCGATGACGATCCCGAGCATCAGCTCAAGGACGACCACCGGCGGCGCGTATCTCTTCGGAACCGCGGCGACGGTGATCGCGGCGACCGCGGCGACGAGGACGATGGCGAAGAAGGAATTGGTGTCGACCGTGATCATGAGGGCGTGATCCTACGGCTGGCAGGGTAGGATCAGCAACGGACCGTGCTAGGCGGGGAATCAGCGGTGCCCTGTAACCCGCAATCCGCTCTAGCGGGGCCGAATCCCGTTCCGAGGGGCTGGCCGTCGGGGTCAGTGCGTCGTGGCGGCGTTGACGGCCGGGTCCTGCGCGACGCAGGCACGTGAATTAGGTCAGGTCCGGAAGGAAGCAGCCTTAAGCGGATGCCGCGGGTGCCGCAGGTTAGCCCGGCAGGAGCCAAAAACGACGGACACGCCCGGTGACCTCGCTTCGAAGGCGGGTGCACGGTCCATTTTCTTAGCTGAGTTCGCACTTGTCCCCGGATGGTGGGGATAAGTGCGAACGCTCAGTCGATCAGCCGGGCTTGCATCCGGCTGATCGCGATGCGCCAGGTGAGGAGCGCCACAGCGACGAGGAAGGCGAAGCGGGCGATATCTACCGCCTCGAAGCCGAAGGCGCCGCCGCGGACCAGTTCGACCAGTTGGTGCAGGGGGTTGATCTGCGCCACCAGCCGCACTCCCTCCGGCAGGCCCGAGATCGGGAAGAAGGTGCCGGCGACGAGGAAGAGCGGCGTGATGCAGAGCGCGGTCACGTAGTTGAACTGGTCGATCTTTTCGACCGTCGCCGCCATCGTGATCCCGAACCCGGCGAAGCCGAGCGCGGTGACGAAGCAGAAGATCGGCACCAGCAGCATCCCCCAGGCGGGGTCGAGGCCGAAGGCGAAGGTGACCAGTAGCGGGACGCAGCCATAGATGCCGGAGCGCAGTGCGATCCACAGCATCTCGGCTGTGACCAGCTCTTCGACGTCGACCGGCGCCGCCAGGATCGCTTCGTAGGTGTTCTGGAAACGATGCTTGACGAAGGTGCCGAACATCGCCGGCAGGGCGCTGGAGAAGATCACCGCGGTCGCCACCATCCCCGTCCCGACGAACTGGATGTAGGGGACGCCTTCGACTTCATCGACCAGCGTCGCCCCGAGGCCGAGCCCGAAGGCGAGCAGGTAGACGATCGGTTCGAGAACGCTGGAGAAGGTGGTGCCCTTCCAGTAGGTGCGGAAGTTCGCGACCTCGCGGCTCATCACGCCGGCGATCGCAGCCGGTTCCAGCCTCCTCATCTGGCGCGGCTCGATGGCGCTCACTCCGCCTCCTCGCCCGTCAGCAGGACGAAGACATCCTCAAGAGTGGCGGCGCGGATGACGGCGTCCTCGGGTACGACGCCGTTCTCGGCCCGCTCCGAGCCGACGATCGCGATCGCGGGCCCGGCCGCCCGCACCCGCAGTCCCTGCGCCTCGGCGCTCGCCCGCAGCTCGGCTAGGCGCTGCGGGGGCGCGTAGACCTCGGCAGTCTGGCGCCCGGCGTGCTCGGCGATCAGGTCGGCGGGTCGCCCACGGCTGATCACCCTGCCGTGCGTCATCACCGCCACCTCGTCCGCCAGGCGCTCGGCCTCCTCGATGTAGTGGGTCGACATCAGGATCGTCGTGCCGCGCGATTTGAGCTCACCAATCAGCGTCCAGAGCTCGGTGCGGATCTGCGGGTCGAGCCCGACGGTGGGCTCGTCGAGCAGGACCAGCCGCGGCTGGTGGACCAGCCCGCGGGCGAGCAGCAGGCGCCTGCGCATCCCGCCGGAGAGCTCGTCGACGGCGTCGCGGCGGCGGTCGCGCAGGCGCGCCAGGTCCAGCGCCCGGTCGACCGCGGTGCCGACGTCCGCGACTCGGTAGAGGCGGGCGTAGACAGCGAGGTTGTCCTCCACGGTGACGTCGACATCGAGGTTGTCGAGCTGCGGCACGACACCCATCTCGGCCCGGGCGGCCTTCGAGTCCCCGGGGAGCTCGTGGCCCAGCACCCGCAATTCGCCGGCGTCGGGGATCGCCTGGCCGGTGAGCAGCCGCATCGTCGTCGACTTACCGGCGCCGTTGGGCCCGAGCAGGCCGAGGCAGATGCCCTCCGGCACCTCGAGGTCGAGCCCGTCTACCGCCGCGATCGGGCCGAAGTGCTTGACCACGCCGCTGAGTTCTATAGCCGCCATGTGCTGATGCTCTCAGAGCGGTTGGCTCGCCAGCTCTAAGCTGGGCAATCGCTCTGTCGATGGGCCGAATGCCCAATCGCAAGTGTCTCCTCCAACTCGCCCTCGTCGCCCTTACCCTCGGAAGTGCCGCCCTCGCGCTTGCCACCGCTCGCTATGTGCGCCGGCCCCCGCACTCGACGGCCGCTACGGGGAAGCTGCGGGGCGACGGATTCATCGGCTTCAAGGTGGAGGACCGCAAAGCACCGACTTCTTCTTCAACATGCGGATGCGGTGCCACGATTCCGAAACCGGCGAAGGCTTCACCCGCTGCTTCGGCGGCCACAACATCGACGGCGGCCGCGCGAACTTCAACAGCAACTGGGACCACAACTACACGCAGACCAGCGGCCTGCGCGAAGGCAGCGAGCTGGCCGAAGTCGGCTTCACCCGCGGTCGCGGCGTCTACGGGTCGGTCTCCGTCGGGACCTCGGGCGGTCGCGAAGGCTCCGAGGACTGCAACGGCTTCATCGACTTCAAAATGAAGCGCGGCCCGCTCAGCTGATCGGTGGCCGCGGTGCTCGATGAGCGCTGGATCCGCTCGCTCCACGTCGAGTCGATGCGGCGCTCGGATCTGCATGCCGAGCACGATCCGCACGTTCTCTTCCAGGCCTCGACGATCGGTGCGCTGCTGGAGGGCGCCTACGACGGCGACCTCAGCTTCGCCGAGCTGGCCGAGCACGGCGACCTCGGCCTGGGGACGCTGAACGGCCTCGACGGCGAGATGATCGCCGTCGACGGCGCCTTCTACCGGGCGGCCGTCGACGGTGACATCCACCCAATCGCCGGCGAGGCGAAGACCCCGTTCGCCGTGGTCACGAAGTTCGAGCCGACGATCGGCGAGTGGATAGACGGTTCGCTCTCCCACGAGCAGCTGCTCGAGCGAATCGACTCGCTGGTCCCGGCCGGCGCCTCCTCCTGCGCGATCCGCATCGACGGCCGCTTCGAGATCGTCCGCGCCCGCTCGGTGCCGGCCCAGCGCCCGCCCTACCGGCCATTGACCGAGGTCGTGGCCGAGCAGCACGTGTTCGAGTTGGAGGACATCGCCGGGACGATGCTCGGCTTCCGCTTCCCCGCCTACGTCGAGGGCATCGAGGTCGCCGGCTACCACCTTCATTTCATCAGCAAGGACCGGACCCGCGGCGGCCACGTGCTCGACTCGCGCTCGGACGGCCTGCGGGTGCGGATCGACCCCTCCGACGACCTCCACGTCGAGCTACCACAGCGGATCGAGCTCGCCGACCCCGACCTCGCCGCCGCCACCCACGCCGCGATCGAGCGCGCCGAGGGGGGCTAGCGCCCCTCCTCAGGGGCAGCGGCGGTAGACCTTCCAGGACTCGTTGCTGGCGACTTCCTTGAAGCCGGGGGGGACCTTCCGCGAGAAGCGGGTGGGGTCGTTCGGGTCGAGGATGAAGTTGTGGATCACGAACGGGCTGGCGGGGGCGAGAAAGTAGCCGCGTTGGGGCACCTTTTCCTCGCTGGCGCTGACGATCTGGGTCGGCTTCACTTCGAGGCCGAAGGCGAGGCGGGGAACGGCGCGATGGTTGGGGACCGCGACCTGGCCGCAGAGCGGCTCGAAGGCGCCGGCGTTGACCAGATC
>DATAIY010000325.1:0-1692 GCA_036262475.1 Solirubrobacterales bacterium | reverse complement strand
TACATCATCGACACGATCGGTGAGATCGGCGGCCATTTCGGAGCCAACCTCGGCACCTGCGAGCTGGCGGTCGCCCTGCACAGCCTGCTCGACTCGCCTCGCGACAAGATCCTCTGGGACGTCGGCCACCAGTCCTACCCGCACAAGATCCTCACCGGCCGCCGCGACCAGCTGCCGACGATCCGCCAGTACAAGGGCCTGGCCCCGTTCTGCTCGATCGAGGAGTCAGAGCACGACATCATGGGCGCCGGCCACGCCTCTACCTCGATCGGCTACGCGGTCGGGCTGAAGGAGGCGATGCGCAAGGGGATCGGCGAGGACGGCCGGGTCGCCGCCGTGATCGGCGACGGCGCCCTCACCGGCGGCGTCGCCTACGAGGCTCTGCTCGCCGCCGGCGGACTGCAGACGCCGATCGTGATCGTTCTCAACGACAACGGGATGTCGATCTCGCCCAACGTCGGCGCGCTCTCGCGGTACTTCAACCGGATCCGCCTCAACCCGCGCCTCTACCACGCCCGTGAGGGGGTCGAGGACCGGCTGACCAAGCTGCCGCTCGGCCTCGGCCGCCGGATCGAGCGACTCGGGCCGGAGATCAAGTCGGCGATCAAGGCCTACTGGGCGCCCGGGCTCTTCTTCGAGGAGCTCGACCTCGCCTACATGGGCGTGATCGACGGCCACGACGTGCACGCGCTCCGCGAGGCGCTCCGCGAGGCCTTCGAGGCCGAACGCCCCGTCGTCGTCCACATCCACACGGTCAAGGGCAAGGGCTTCGCCCCGGCCGAAGCCGGCGGACTGGAGTCGATGGAGGAGTGGCACGCCGCCAAGCCCAACTCGATCGTCAACGGCCAACCCGCCGCCCAAAAGCCCGCCAACGGCACTCAAACGTCCAAAGCGCGGACGGATCAGGCCCGTCGACCGGTGCCGGTTGCGGAGACGGACTCGCCGGAGGGGATCGAGCGGCTGGAGGAGCCGCCGGCGGCCGGGGCGCCACCGCAGTACACGCAGGTCTTCGCTGACGCGATCGTCGCCGAGGCCGAGCGCGACGAGCGGGTGATCGGGATCACCGCCGCGATGGCGGGGGGGACCGGCCTGCAGAAGTTGGCCGACGAGGCGCCGGATCAGTACTACGACGTCGGCATCGCCGAGCAGAACGCCGTCCTGCTCGCGTCTGGCCTGGCCCTGCAGGGCGCCAAGCCGGTCTGCGCGATCTACTCGACCTTCCTCCAGCGCGCCTACGACCAGATCATTCACGACGTCTGCCTGCAGGGCCTCGACGTTACCTTCGCGATGGACCGCGCCGGGCTGGTCGGCGACGACGGCCCAACCCATCACGGCGCCTTCGACGTCTCCTACTTCCGCCCGATCCCGGGCGTTGTCGTGATGGCGCCGCGCGACGAGGCGATGCTTGTCCACATGCTGCACACCGCGATCAGCCACGACGGGCCGGCGGCGCTGCGCTACCCGCGTGGAGTGGGGGAGGGGGTCGTGTTGCCGGCCGAGCCGCAGCAGGTCCCGATCGGCAAGGGCGAGATCCTCGCCGAAGGCGAGCGGGTCGCCCTGCTCGGCTACGGCTACGGGGTCACGGTCGCGCGTGAGGCGGCGGAGATCCTCGCCGGCCACGGGCTCGACGTCACCGTCGCCGACGGCCGCTTCGCGAAGCCGATCGACGGCGAGCTTGCCGTCAGCCTCGCC
>DATAIY010000324.1:0-3570 GCA_036262475.1 Solirubrobacterales bacterium | reverse complement strand
CCTTGTGCCCGGAGACCGTGACTTCGAGGCCAACCAGCCCGAGGCCGACGTGGTAGCCGAAGTGCTTGAGAAGTGGGCAGCCGAGTGGGCTCGACCCTTCGTCGTGGTCGACACTCACCCGGGCGGGAGCCCAGCAACCCTCGGGGCCATGAACGCTGCCTCAGTGGTAGTCACCCCCACGGTGCTCGCCACCGGCGAACTCGACGGGCTCGAAGGGCTGATCGAAGAGACGGCTGACTACCCGCTGCTCATCGTCCCCAACAAGGTCCCTCGGATACCTGATCGCCGGTTGACCGGCCGGCTCAAGGATCTCGTCACCCGCTATGAGTTGCCAGTCGCCCCGGTCGTCTCCGAACACCGCCGGCTTCCCAAGCGCAGCGCCCGCATGGCCGTTAGTGCTTTCGCCCCCACGCCCAAGACTTGGGAGCGTTACGCGACCGAACTGCGGGACGTAGCCGAGGCGGTAAGGACCTACGGGCATGAGTGATCTCACCGGACTTGACCAGCTCGAACAGCGCCAGCAAGTGGCGTCGAGCCGAGCCAAGCGCCATGTTCCGCCCGCCAAGCATCCGAAGGCTCCGATCAAGCGCAGCCCGGAGGGTGCTGGCACCCAAGTAGAATCTTCACCTACTCGCCCCGAGCGGCGAGAACCGTCCGTGGCACCGACCGGTGCAGAAGCACAGAGTCCGCCAGTGCTACGTCGGCGATCCCGGGTGCGACCTACTCAGGTTCACCTCGATGAGACCGCCGAAGACCACCTCAGCGCCCTGAAGAAGCGGGCGGTCAACGCCGATGTGGCCCTAACCAGCAGCGCAGTGGTTCGCATGGCTCTTGCCGAGCTGGTTGAGCGCTACGGCTATGACCGCATCGTCGAGATGTTCGCCGAGGACGCTTCCCAGCCCCGGCCCGGACGCCCAATCCGCGAAGAGTCCGCACGATCTTGAAAACCATTGCGTACCTCGCACAGCGATACCCACCATTTCTGCAGGTCAAGCGGCATCGCTATGCCCTTCTTGCAGGTCGTGAACCCCGGCAACAAACTCCTAATCCGCGGGTTCCAGGTTCGATCCTAGGAGGGCGCTCTCGTGAAACCAGCAGGTCAGTGGCCTGTGGCCTGCGAGTGATCGGCCGGGATCGGGGCGCATTAGCCGATGACACCCAAGGCGTCGGCTGCCTCTTGACTTGCGATCTTGCGCCCGAGGTACACGTCTGTTGTAACGCTCGGTTTGGCATGGCCGAGCTGATCGGCGATCGCCCGGCCCGATAGGCCCGCCGCGTCAAGCAGGGTGGCTGTCGTCTTTCTCAACCCGTGGGAAGTGAGCCACCCAAAGCCTGTGGACCTGAATGCCCCTCGCAGCGACCGCTGTGTGTTGCTGGGGTCACGCAGGCCCCCGAGGGGAGCAGGGAACACCGTGCCCGAAGCCGGACGGCGGCGCAGCATCTCCACGCACCACAGCGGGAGCGCGAGGGTTCGTACCCCGGCGTCGCTCTTGGGTTTCTGCACGACTAGCCCCCGGCCCTTGAGCCGCACGACCGTCCCCCGAACCTCCACGGTCCCGGCGTCGAGGTCGATTGCATCCCACGTCACCGCCGCCGCCTCGCCCACGCGCATCCCCGTGGCGAGCATGAACGCCACGAAATCGGCGAGGTCGTGTGTGACGGCCTTGGGGTCGGTGGACAGAGCAGCACGCAGCTCGTGGACCTGATCGACCGTGAGCGCCCGTGGTGCGCGCTTGCGCGCCGATGAGACGGTGCCCGCGTCCCGCACGGGATTGCGGTCGAGGGCGTCGTGACGGGCGGCGAGCAGGCACATGCCCGACAGGACCGAGCGCGTCATCTTGGCTGTGCCGGGGCCGTTCTTGGCGGCGATGACCCGAAGGTGGCGGTCGATGGTCCCGATGCTCAGCTCCCTCACCCGCAGGTTGCCGAGCGCCGGGAGGATGTTCCGGTCGAGACGCAGCCGGTACTTCTCCGTCGTGGTCGGGCTGTGGTCCGTGATGCCGGCGAACCACATCTCAGCGAGCACGGCGACGCGCATGTCCGGTGTGATGTCGCCCGCGGTGTCCACGTGCGCCCGGTCGCGGATCGCCAGCTTGAGAGCGCCTTGGGCTCCCGTCTTGGTACGGGCTGATCGCTCGATGGCCCGCACCCGGCCGTCGTAGTCGCGGTAGAGACAGCGAGCACGCCAGCCCAGCTCGGAGCGGTAGAGACGCATGGCGCCGGCGGTGCCGAGGGCAAGCGGCGGTCTCCCCACTCGGCCACCATAGAAACCCCATAGATGGGCTGGCATAGGGGGGTATCAACGGGGAGAGGTGAGCAGTGGCGCCGAGGTATCGCCCCAGGTGGCGAGGGGTGCCCGGCACTCACTGGCAGTGGTGAGCAGACCGAACTATGTAATCGGCAGGTTCCCGGTTCGAGTCCGGGCGTCGGCTCCTCTGTGACCTGGCCTTTCGTCTCGGCGGCTGGGTCGGTGATCGTCTCTTGGCCTCGTCTTGGCCTTACCCATGACCTGCCTCCGTCGAGATCAATTTGGTTGACCATCGGCCATCGGCCAGACCTCGGTCGGGCCTTCGAGCTCGCCTGCCGTGCCCCGTTCGAAACCGGTCAAGATGATGACCGCCTGTCGTCGGCGATCGTGGGCGTGGAGCACGAATGATGAGGCCCTTTTCGTTCCATGGCGTTCCATGGCATCGAGCGTTGTTCGGAACCTTGTCGGCTAGCTAGTTCGATGCCTTCCGTTTCGAAAGCGAAGGCGACACCCGATGGGTTCGATATGCACGCTCGATGTTTGGATCGCCGGACTTGCTAAAGCGAAGAGGATGTCTGTCCTTCGTCCAGGAGACGTAAACAGCCTCGCTCGGCAGGAGGGAACAAGAGTCGGCCCATCGAGCAAAGATTCGCAACGCCGTACCCAACTTCTTCAAGTTTGCGCCCGCAACCCGCTCCAGGTACGGCACCTGTCCTCGTCGCCACCGTTCGACTTGGGGCGGATCGAGCCATCCGATTCCCACCAGCACGTCGACAGCTGTGACGTAGCCGGCTCGAGCGAGAGCGGAGTTGCCCACTTGCGCTATGCGTCGTTGGAGCTTGCGCTCGTTGTCAGGGTTCACGGGACGGACCGCCAGCGCTCGAGAACCTCATCGACGCTCCGCCGTACCTGCTCGCGGGCGACTGCTCGCTCAGTACCTGACATGAGCAACTCGTCGTAGTCGGTGTCTTCGTGACGAATCGAAGCGACAACGGCCGACCGGACAGCCCGCTCATCGACGGCACGGCCCGCGGCTGAGCGCCCCACGCGACCACTTCCCCGCTCTACAGCATGGCTGGAGATCCCAGCTGCCCGCCACGCCGGGCAGCTGGGAAAGAGCCGGCTGATCTCTCGCGCCCAGGTATCTCGCAGCTCCCCATCCTCTTCGGATCGCCGCTCACGATCCCGTGCAGCTCGCCGCGCTCGTGCGTCTTCATCAGCCAGACAAAGTCTCTCGGCGTCGGCCAGCGCAGCTTCCTCGACGAGGACACCCTGGCGCTCGTATCGCTTGCGCGAACGGCTGAAGCGCACGACAACCGCGC
>DATAIY010000323.1:0-1893 GCA_036262475.1 Solirubrobacterales bacterium | reverse complement strand
CGATCACCGCAACGCCGAGCATGCGACCGATGCGGGCGATCTCATTCTGCAGCGGCGTGCTCTCCTTCTCGGTGCGGCCGAGCAGGCGGGCGACGGCCCCCATCTCGGTCTGCATGCCGGTGGCAGTGACGACGGCGCGGCCGCGGCCGCGTGTGACTGCGGTGCCGGAGAAGACCATATTCAGCCGGTCGCCCAGGGCCGCGGGCTCGGCGAGTGGCGCGGCGTCCTTCAGCACCGGCTCGCTCTCGCCGGTCAGAGCAGCCTCGGCGACCGAGAGGGAGGCGGCCTCGAGGAGCCGCGCATCGGCGCTTACCGTGTCGCCCTCGCCAAGCAGCAGCACGTCCCCGGGAACGATCTCGGCGGCGGCGATCCGCTGCTCCCGGCCGTCGCGGATCACACTCGCCATCGTCTCGGTCATCCGCTGCAGCGCCGCGACCGCGCGCTCGGCTCGCTCTTCTTGCACGAAGCCGAGAATCGCGTTCAAGATGAGGATCGCCGCGATCACGACGGCGTCGTATGGCACGCCCTCGGCGCCTTCGACCGCCCAGGCGACGATCGAGATCGCCACCGCGACGAGCAGCAGGTAGATCAGCGGGTCGGCGAACTGCGCGAGGAACCTGCGCCACGCTGAAACGGCCTCGGCCGACTCGAGCCGGTTCGGACCGTGGCGCTCGAGCCGCGCCGCCGCCTCCCCGGCGTCGAGGCCTTCGCGGAGGTCGGTACCCAACTCGGCGGCTACCGCGAGGGCCTCGCGCAACGACGGGTCCGCGGCCGCGCTCACCTGCGCGACCCGCGGCCGGGATCGAGGGCCCGCGCGCTCAGCTGGGCGATCGCGATCCCGAGCAGCGCTCCGGCGGCGACGTCAGCCGGATAGTGGACCCCGGTGTGATTCTCGGTGCTGACCATTGGGTTCGGAGACCAATGCTGGCACCCGTCTCAGCATTGCTCAAGGAGCCCCCGCTTTGACCCGGACGTCACGCCCCGAGAGGCCGGCTGTCGGCGATACCCCTTCGAGGCCGCGGGGGCGGTTTCCGCGGATTCTTCGGGGTTTCTGGATATCCGAGTAGCTGGGCGGGGTTGAGGGGCTCGGCGAAGCTTCCGTCCTCTGGGGGTGTGCAGCTGTGCGTGCACAGGCGCACGAGCAGGGCTCGGAAGGTCCTCATTTGCAAGAAGTGTTGTGGTGGTCGCGACGACCGATAACGGGCCCGATTCGTCTCTCGCGACCACCCGCGGACCGTGGAGGCCAGTCATCCATGCCCGGCGGTCTAAGCCTGGGTCGGAATAGGAACCTGGCGCTGACGCAGATGATCACTCTGTGTAGATGAAGTGGCCGCCGAGGATTTCGGTGACCGTCGCGAACCGGAATCCTCGGGCTCGCAGGGTCCGTATGACGCCCGGCAGGGCTGCGACGGTCTGAGGATGGTGGCCGCCGTCGTGCATGAGGATGATCGATCCCGGTTGAGCCAGGTTGAGAACGTTGTTGCGGATCGCGGCGGCTCCGGGCTGCTTCTCGTCGCCCGAATCAACGTCCCAGAGGACGGTCTGAAGCTGGTTGCGCCGCGCCGCCGCCTCGACCTTCGCGTCGATCAGGCCATACGGCGGCCTGAAGAGGCAGGGAGTAAATCCGGTGGCGGCGCGGATTAGCCGGTTGGTGGTCGCAAGCTCTGTGTAGCCGGGGTAGAGCGGGTGGTCGAAGGAGTGGTTGGCGATCTCGTCCCCGTTGGCGAGCATCCGGCGCATCAGCGCTTCCCGGTTAGTGACGTGGCGACCCTCCTCGAAGAAGGTTCCCCTCGCGTGGCGGCGGTCGAGGTCGCGGCGCTTCTGCCCGGCCTCTCTGCCGCATACTGCGCAGGTGACGTCGCAGGAGAACGTGGAGATCATCCAGCAGTACCT
>DATAIY010000322.1:0-7769 GCA_036262475.1 Solirubrobacterales bacterium | reverse complement strand
GGCCTCGACGAGGAGGCCGTTGCACTGTTCCTGGCTGGAAACGCTCGCCGCGTCTTCGACCTCCGTTAGGTTCGGCTCCTTGGAATGCGAGGGCGCGGACGTAGCTCAGTTGGTAGAGCGCGAGCTTGCCACTGAGAACGCCCCGTCTGGTGATGCGTGACGCAGCTTCCGGCGAAGGCGAGCATGCTTGCCGTGATCGAGGAGGACAGTGCCTTAGCCGCTGCGCTGTCGCCCGTGGCCGAGGCGTCGGGCTGGCGATTGCGGATCTCCTCCGACCCGATCGAGCCCGCGAAGCTACTGAAGATGAAGCTGAACGCCCTGCTGCTCGGTCTGGAGACACTCGGTGAGGAACCGTGGGGCTACCTGGAGCGGCTCGGGAGGACTCTGCCCGATCTCGGCATCTTGGTCTGCGCGGAGCGCTCCACCGTTGCCCGGCGGGTGCGGGCTCTGCGACTTGGGGTTCGATGACTGGCTGACGAAGCCCTGCCATCCCTCCGAGGTGCTGGCGCGGGTTGAAGCGGTGTCTCGAGGCCGGGGTCAGGCTGGCGCCAAGGCCGAGGCGGGCTCCGCTTATCGTGGGCGATCTCGAAGTCCGGGACGACCAGCTCCAGGCTTTTCTCGGCGGGGTCAGCCTCGACCTGACCCCGCGGGAGTTCGAGCTGTTCCGCCGGCTCGTTGAAGCCAGGGGGCAGGTGCTCGAGCGGGAGTCGATCTATCAGCGGGTCTGGGGATACGCAATGGCACCCGGCGATCGCTCCGTCGATGTCGTCGTCCGCAAGCTTCGCCAGAAGCTGCGTCACGCATCACCAGACGGGGCGTTCTCAGTGGCAAGCTCGCGCTCTACCAACTGAGCTGCGTCCGCGCCCTCGCATTCCAAGGAGCCGAACCTAACGGAGGTCGAAGACGCGGCGAGCGTTTCCAGCCAGGAACAGTGCAACGGCCTCCTCGTCGAGGCCAAGCGTCTCGAGATCCGCCAGCGCCTGCTCCGGCGTGATCATCGGGAAGTTCGTCCCGAACATGACCTTGCGGCGACCGCTGCGCGAGTTCATATAGGCGACGAGCTCGGGCGGCAACCGTCTCGCCGTGTAGGCCGAGGTGTCGATGTAGACGTTCTGGTGCTTGCGGGCGACGGCGATCATCTCCTCCGTCCAGGGGTAGCCGATGTGGCCGCCGACGATCGTCATCTCCGGAAAGTCGATGGCGATCTGATCGATGTAGGGAATCGGCCGCCCCGTCTCTGAGGGCCGCAGCGGCCCGGTGTGGCCGACCTGGGTGCAGAAGGGAACACCGAGATCGACGCAGGCCGCGTAGAGCGGGTAGTAGCGCCGATCCGTGGGCGCAGCTTCCCACAGCCAGGGGACGATGCGCAGGCCCTTGAAGCCGAGCTCGACAACGCAGCGCCTCAACTCACGCACCGCCTCCATCGGCTTCGAGAGGTCGACGGCGGCCAGGCCGCCGAAGCGATTCGGGTGCGCGCGAATCCGGCTGTGGACCTCATCGTTGGAGATCAACGCACCCTCTCGCGGGGAATGCCAGGCGCTGAGGAGGCCGAGTTCGACGCCGCCGGCATCCATCGCGGTCACCGTTGCCTCAATCGACAGCTCTTCGTCCGGCACTTCCTGCCCCGTCCAGCGCCGCAGCGGCTCGAACATCTCGTGGCGCAGGAATCGCAAGGTGGGGTGCTGCATCCAGACGTCGACGGTCATCGGCGGTCCTCCGGTTGGCTGGTGATCAAGTTCGGATGAATCATGCGACATCTCACTGGGTGGCCCCGAGATCTAACCTTCTGCGGTCCGTGAGCGTCCGCTCTTCCATAGCCGTCCTTGCCGTGCTGGCCGTCGTCGGCCTGCTCACCTTCGGCCTGCTCAGCAAAGGCTCCTCCGGCGTCGCCCTTGGCGAGCTCGCCCCCGCGCCCGCCATGCCCCAGCTCGAAGGCGACGGCGAAGGCTCGCTCGCCGACTACCGCGGCCGCTGGGTGCTGGTCAACTTCTGGGCGTCGTGGTGCGTCCCCTGCCGACAGGAGGCCCCCGTCCTCGAGCAGTTCCAGCGCCAGCAAGGCGGCGGCACCTTCACGGTGCTCGGGATCGACAGCCGGGACCTCAGCGGCGACGGCATGGACTTCGTGCGCCGCTATGGGCTCAGCTATCCGCAGCTGCGCGACGGCAATGGAGAGACCGCTCACGACTTCGGCACCACCGGGGTCCCTGAGAACTTCCTGATCGACCCGCGGGGGAAGGTGCGCCTGCTGCTCCGCGGCCCGGTCACCAGCGAGTACCTGCGCGAAGCGGTGGCGCCGCTGCTGCCGAACAGCCGCTCGTGAGAGCGCCGGCCGCGTTCGCCTTGCTGTTTGCCGTTGCGTTCCTCGCCGCGACCCCGCTCGCGGCGCAGGCGGCCGCGCCCCAGACCTCGCTGAGCGAAATCTCCTCCGAAGTGATGTGCCCCGTCTGTGGCACCCTCCTGGAGCTCGCCGAATCGCCCCAGGCACAGCGGGAGAAAGTGTTCATCGAACGGCTGGTCAGGGCCGGGCGGACCAAGGCCCAGATCAAGGACGCGCTCGTCGCCGAGTACGGAGACGAGGTGCTGGCGCTGCCGCGGGGGTCGGGCTTTAGCCTTTCCGCCTACCTGGTCCCGATCGTCGCCTTCGTGATCGCCGCGGTAGCCCTGGCCATCGGGGTGGCGAAATGGCGCCGCGCCGGCGAGCCGCCGGACCGGGGCGGCACGACCGCGGCCGGGCCGAGCCCCGAGGACAGCGAGCGGCTCGACGCCGACCTCGCTCGCTACGACCTCTGAGCGGCGAGCTCAGGCCTCACCGATGATCACGGCGCCGAGCGGAGCAGCCGGCAGACGTCCGATCGCGGCCCGCGCCGCCCGACCAACGCGGCCGGACGCCTGGGCCGGGGAGATGGCGGCGAGAACCCCGTCCGCCGGCTCGGCGACGGGGTCGAGCGTGGCTCGGTCGGCGCCGATCGCCGGGCCGCTGAGGACGACCAGGTCATAGGCGCCGCGCAGCTTCGCGGTCATGTGGCGGAAGCTCTGCAGGCCGAGCAGGGTGCCGGGGTCGGGCGCCTGCCGGCCGGCGGAGATGCAGACCAGCGGCTCGGTTGCTCCCGACGCGGCTGAGCCGGCCAGGGCCAGCGGCTGGAGGATCTGCGCCGGCGTCGCCTCCCAGCGCAGGTACTCGTGCAGCCCCGGCGATTGCGAGAGGCCGAGATCGACGGCCAGCCGGGGCTGCGCCAGGTCGCACTCGAGCAGCACGGTTCGGCGACCGGCGGCGCAGGCGGCGCCGGCGAGCGCGACAGCGAGAACCCGAGCAAGGTCATCTGACCCGGTCACCAGGACGACCCGCTGGCCCTCCAGCCGCTCCCGAACCCCGGCGAGCTGCTCGAAGTCCTGGCGGCGCAGCGACCAGACGCGGTCCTCTCGGAGGGTGGGGCCGGAGATCTCGGCAAGGACGGGCAGCTTGGCGCGCCCGCCCCCCATCACATCCGCTCGGGGGCCGAGATCCCGAGCAGGCCGAGGGCGCTCGCGATGGTCCGCTTGGTCGCCAGGCACAGCGCCAACCGCGAGCGCTCAACGCCCTCCCCCTCGGCTCCGAGGACCTGGCAGTCGCGGTAGAAGGCGTGGAAATCGGCCGCGACGGCGGTCGAGTAGGCGCAGATTCGGTGCGGCGCGCGGCGCGCGGCGGACACGCGGACCTGCTCGGGGAACTCCAGCAGCCGCTTGATCAGCGCCTTCTCGCTCGGCTCCAGGGCGGCGGCGCGGCTGTCGACGTCGAGCCCAGCGCCGGCCTGCTCCGCCGCCGCGCCGGCTTTGCGCAGGATGCTGGCGATCCGGGCGTGGGCGTACTGGACGTAGTAGACCGGGTTGTCACTCGATTGGCTCCGGGCCAGCTCGAGGTCGAGGTCGAGCGTGGTCTCGTGGCTGCGCCAGAGCATGAACCAACGCGTGGCGTCGACGCCGATGTCGTCGAGCAGGTCGTCGAGCGAGACGAAGTCGCCGCTGCGCTTGGACATCTGCACGCGCTCGCCGGCTTCGATGACGTGGACAAGGCTCATGATCTGCGCCTCGAACGCTTCCGGGTCGCCACCGAGCGCCGCGATCGCCGCCCGGATCCGCGCCACGTAGCCGTGGTGATCGGCGCCGAGAATGTCGATCAGGCGGTCGAAGCCGCGCTGGAGCTTGTCCCAGTGGTAGGCGACGTCAGCGGTCAGGTAGGTCGGCTCGCCGTTGGAGCGGATCAGGACCCGGTCCTTGTCGTCGCCGAAGGTCGTCGTGCGCAGCCAAAGGGCGTCGTCGCTGCGGTAGGTGTGGCCGCCCTCCTCGAGCTTTGCGAGGGCGGACTCGACCTCGCCGCGGCCGTAGATCGCGCGCTCGGAGGCGAAGGTGTCGATGCTGACGCCGAAGCGGTCGAGCGTGGCGCGAACATCGTCGAGCATCAGCTCGATACCGCGCCGGCCGAGCGCCTCGCGGTCGCTGGGGTCGTTCCGCTCGGCGGCGATCCGCTCGGCCAGCTCGGTCACGTAGTCGCCGCCGTAGCCCTCCTCGGGCGGCTCCTCGCCGGCCATCCGGGCGGCGATCGAGTCGGCGAAGCGGCCCACCTGGGCGCCGGCGTCGTTGACGTAGTACTCGCGCTCGACCTCGTGGCCGACCGCCTCCAGCAGCCGCACCACGGCGTCGCCGTAGGCGGCGAGGCGGCCGCCGCCGACGTGCAGCGGCCCGGTCGGGTTGGCGGAGGGCCCCTCGACGAGGACCCGCTCCGGGGCGGCGGTTGGTGGCGGCCCGAGCTCGTCGCCGGCGGCGATGAGGGAGGCCAGCGCCCGTCGGTACCAGGGGTCCGAGAGGAAGAGGTTGACAAAGCCGGGGCCGGCGACCTCGATCCGGTCGACGTCGCCGGTACCGCCAAGGCTCGCCTCCAGCTCGGCCCGCAGACGCTCGGCGACGGCACGCGGGTTGTCCCCCAGCGGCCCGGCGAGCAGCATCGCCGCGTTGGAGCTGTAGTCCCCCTGCTCCGGCTTCGGAGGCCGGTCGAGGGACGGCGCCGGCTCGGTTCGCTCGCCGTCGCGAAGGGCGCGGGCGGCACCCTCCATGGCGCCGCGGAGCTCGGCGATCGAATCGGTGGCGGTCACAACTCAATCGTATGGACCGGGGCTGGCCCAGGGTACGCTGGCCGCTTGCGCGTAGCCGTTCTCAGCGATGTCCACTCCAATCTGCCCGCCCTCGAGACCGTTCTCGAGGCGGTGGAGGCGGCGGGCGTCGACCAGCTCTGGTGCCTCGGCGACCTGGTCGGCTACGGCGCCGACCCCGACGCCTGCACAGCGTTGATCCGCGAGCACTGCGACGTCTGCCTGGCCGGCAACCACGACCTCGCGGTGCTCGGCGAGCTCGACATCTCCGCCTTCTCGGATACAGCGAAAGCGGCCGCCGAGTGGACCCGGGAGCGGGCGAGCGAGGAGACGATCGGGTTCCTCCGCGGCCTCAAGCCGGAGACGATATATCACGGCTTCGGCCTCTTCCACGCCTCCCCCCGCGACCCGATCTGGGAGTACGTGCTCTCGATCGACCAGGCCGAAGCCGGGCTCGACGCCTCCGAACAGCGGATCGCCTTGATCGGCCACTCCCACATCTCGCTCTTCTTCACCCGGCCCGAAGGAGGGCCGAGGCCCGGTTACGCTCACGGCGCCCAGGCCGGCGACGGGGCCCTGCTCGACATCGACGACGGCGGCTGGCTGATCAACCCCGGCAGCGTCGGGCAACCGCGCGACGGCGACGCCCGCGCAGCCTGGCTGGAGCTGGACGCGGAGGAGTGGACGGCGCGCTTTCACCGCGTCCCGTACGACATCGCGGCCGCTGCGGAAGCGATTGTCGCCGCCGGCCTGCCCAGTTCCCTCGCCGAACGCCTCCGGGTCGGGCGCTGACCCGTAAATGCAGGCTAAATACGGCCCCGCGGTCGTTGTCTAGACTCGAATCATGGGTCGTCTCAGCAGAAACCTGCTTGTCCTCGCCGTCGGCGCCGCCGCCGCGGTGGCGCTGGCCTCGTGCGGCAGCAGCGCCAGCCCGAAGCTGCTGCCAGGCGCGACCGCGGGCCAGATCAACTCCAATCTCGACCAGGTCCAGCGGCTGGTCAGCGAAAACGATTGCATCGGCGCCGAGAACGCGGCGGCCGAAATCAGCAATCAGGTGGATGAACTCAGCGGCGTCGACAAGAAGCTCAAGCAGGCCCTGAGCGAAGGGGCCCAACGGCTGAACGAAAAAGTCGTCGCCGGGTGCGAAGAAGAAGTAGCCGAAGAATCCACTGAAGCGACCGAAACGGGCGAAGAAACCGAAACGGCAGAAAAGAACGAAAAGGCCGAAAAGGAAAAGGCGAAGTCGGAAAAGGAACCGAAGGAACCGAAGGAACCGCCGGTCGAACCGTTCGAACCACCAGCGCATGAAGAAGGCGGCGGCAATGAAGGCCCACCGGTGGAAACCGGCGGCGGCACGCCATCGGGTGGGATCGGGCCCGGCGCCCCCGCCGAATGATGGAGGCGGGAACCCTCTCCGGCCGCTACGAAACCGCCGAGCGGCTCGGCTCCGGTGGGATGTCGAACGTCTACAAGGCGACCGACCGGATCCTCGAGCGCACCGTCGCGGTGAAGATCCTGGCCGAGCACCTCTCCGACGACGAGCGCTTCGTCGCCCGCTTCCGACGCGAGGCGCTGGCCGTCGCGAAGCTGATCCATCCCAACATCGTCCAGGTCTACGACACCGGCGTCGACGACGGGCGCCACTACATCGTCATGGAGTACGTCGAGGGGCGCTCCGGGGCGCAGATCCTGCAGCGTCATGGGCCGGTCGAGCCGGAGATTGCCGCCGAGATCGGGATCCAGGCCTGCGCCGGGCTGGACTACGCCCACCGGCGCGGGATCATCCACCGCGACGTCAAGCCCGGCAACCTGATGGTCGTCGGCGGCCCGGTCGGGGGCGGCGAGATGACCGTGAAGCTGACCGACTTCGGCATCGCCCGGGCGATCGAGCAGACCCGGATCACCCAGGTCGGCTCGGTGGTCGGGACCGCCGCCTACCTGGCCCCGGAGCAGGTCCGCGGCGAGGAGGCGACGCCGGCCAGCGACGTCTACGCGCTCGGGGTCGTCCTCTACCAGTTCCTCACCGGCCGCCTGCCCTACGAGGGCTCCTCGCTGGCCGAGCTCGCGGTGCGACAGCAGAACGAGAAGCCGCTGCCGCCCAGCACCTACAACGACGAGGTTCCGGGTCCGCTCGGCTCGGCCGTGCTGCGCGCTCTCGAGGGAGATCCGAACCGTCGCTACGCCAGCGCCGACGAGCTCGCCGGTGGCCTGCGCCTCGGCCTCGAAGGCGAGGACGTGACCCTGCCGATGGCAGAGGGAGAAACCCCGACCCAGTTCCTCGGCAGCGACACCGCCGCAACCCGCCACCTCGACCGCAGCACCGCCCAGACCGAGTACCGCCCGGCGGAATCCCAGACCAGGCGCCCCGAACCACGGGTGTCGCCTCCCCCGCCGGCCCCGGCTCGCGCGGCCCAGGTGGCCAAGAAGCGCTCCGGCTTCTCCCGCTTCGTCAGGTTCATCCTGGCGCTCATCGCACTTGTCCTGGTGGCTGGTGCGGTTGCAACGGCTGTGATCGTCACCACCGACAAGGCGGCCGGCGTCAAGGTTTCGAAGGTCGCCGGCGAAACGGTCGAAAAGGTCGTCGAAGAACTCAAAGGCCTGGTCAAGAAGAACACCGAATAGAGAGGGTCGAGGAAGGGGATGGAT
>DATAIY010000321.1:0-1872 GCA_036262475.1 Solirubrobacterales bacterium | reverse complement strand
GTCTGCTCCTTGGTGTGGGGCGGGTAGAAGGTCTCGACGCCGTCGGGCCCCAGCGAGCGGATCAGGTCCTCGACCTCGGCGGGCTCGGAGATGTCCCAGTAGGGGTGGGCGATGACCGCGGCGCCCCCGGCGGCGTGGATCAGCTCGATCGCCTGCTCGGCGTTGGGCCAGCGGCGCGGGACGAAGGCCTTGGCGCCGGGCACCAGGTACTCCTCGAAGAAGGGACCGAGGTCGCCGGTCGCGCCGGCCGCCTTGGCGATGTGGGGCCGGCCGATCGAGTCGGCGGCACCTGCCTCGCGGATCGCGTCCTCGAGCGTCAGATCGAAGCCCTCGCGGCGCAGGTTCTCGACGATCTCCCCGGCCCGCGTCCGCCGCTCCTGCTGGGCTCGCTCGCAGGCCGGCGCCATCTTCTCGAGGTCGATCCAGTAGCCGCAGATGTGGAGATCTTCGGCGTACTCGTGGACGCAGGACATCTCGATCGCCGGCACCAGCTCGATCCCCAACCGCACCGCCGCCGCCGCCGCTTCCGCGACCCCCGCGATCGCGTCGTGATCCGTCAACGCCAGCGTCGTAACCCCGGCCTCGGCGGCCTTCTCCACGACCTCGGCGGGCGGCAGCTGCCCGTCGGAGACGGTCGAATGCGATTGCAGCTCGATCAACATGACCCGGACCCTATTGACCGAGAACGCGCCCCGTCCCAAGCCAGCCGAACCCGGTGGGACCGCCGACCTGGGCAGGCCGGGCACCCCTCCCAGCGGCTTGTGATTGTTTGCTGAGTCGGGCCTCGGATGGCTCTCCCCGGGCCACAAAAGAGTTGAGCGGGGAGGGGTGCCCGCCCTCCCTACACCGCACCGCCAGCCCAAATAGACTGCGCCGCCGTGTTCCAGAAGGTGCTCATAGCCAACCGCGGCGAGATCGCGATTCGGGTCGCCCGGACCCTGAAGGAGATGGGGATCACCTCGGTTGCCGTCTACTCGGAGATCGATCGGGACGTTCCGCATGTCCGCGAGGCG
Organism: Solirubrobacterales bacterium; assembly: GCA_036262475.1. Classification (GTDB taxonomy): domain Bacteria; phylum Actinomycetota; class Thermoleophilia; order Solirubrobacterales; family 70-9; genus VAYN01. The sequence continues at coordinate 859 of DATAIY010000321.1, read as the reverse complement.
GACGAGGCGTTTCTGATCGGCCCGGCGGTCCCGGCTGAGAGCTACCTCAACGTCGAGAAGATCATCGACACCGCCAGGGAGGCCGGTGCCGAGGCGATTCACCCCGGCTACGGGTTCCTCGCCGAGAACGCCGACTTCGCCCGCGCCTGCGCCGAGAACGGGATCACCTTCATCGGCCCACCGCCGGAGGCGATTGAAGCGATGGGTTCGAAGACGCGGGCGCGCGAGATCATGGCCGAGGCCGGGGTGCCGATCGTGCCGGGCGCGACGGCGGCGGCGAAGGACGTCGAGGAGGCGCGCAAGCAGGCCGAGGAGGCCGGCTACCCGGTCGCCTGCAAGGCGGCGGGCGGCGGCGGCGGCAAGGGCTTCCGGGTCGCGATGACCCCCGATGATCTCGAGGGGGCATTCCACGGGGCCGCCCGCGAAGGCGAGAAGTTCTTCTCCGACGCCCGCGTCTACGTCGAGCGCTACCTCGAAGACCCCCGCCACGTCGAGGTCCAGGTCCTGGCCGACTCGCAGGGGAACGTGATTCACCTCGGCGAGCGCGACTGCTCGGTCCAGCGCCGCCATCAGAAGGTGATCGAGGAGGCGCCCGGCCCGCACGTCGACGCCGAGATGCGCGAGCGGATCGGCAAGATCGCCACCGACGCCGCTGCCGCCGTCGGCTACCGCGGTGCCGGAACGGTCGAGGGAATGCAGGTCGGCGACGAGTACTTCTTCCTCGAGATGAACACCCGCATCCAGGTCGAGCACTGCGTGACCGAGATGGTCACCGGCATCGACATCGTGCGCGAGCAGATCAAGATCGCCGCGGGAGAGCCGCTCTCCATCTCCCAGGAGGACGTCGATCTCCGCGGAC
>DATAIY010000320.1:0-4258 GCA_036262475.1 Solirubrobacterales bacterium | reverse complement strand
GGTCCTGCTACACGTGCAGCAGCTGCGGCAACAACACCGGCTGCGGCTGACCTGAGGGCGGACAGCCGTCCTCAGGTCAGCCAGACGAACCCCACGCGGATTAACCTGACGGGGTGGTGACCAAGGGGTTGATCGTGGGGGCTGCCGCACTCGTGGCGATCGTGCTTGCGGTGGGCGGTGCCTCGGAACCGGTGGAAGTGCCGGAAGCGAACGTGGCCGCCTGCAGCCCGTCCGAGACGACGATCGGATCGGGGCCGGCGAACTGGCGGCGGGGCTCCATGGTCGCGGGGCCGGTCGCCGTCGCCCGCCAGCCGCTGCGGAAGATGTTCGAGGCCAACGGCGGTCAGCTGTACACCAAGATGGGGTTGCTGGTCGCCGGCCACCAGTACGTGGTCCTCAGCGTTCCGTTGGCGCTCCGGGAACGCGTCTTCCTCTACTACGGCCGGATCCTCGACGGCGAAGGCCACCGCACCACGTCCCTCCTCGACGCGCCGGGCTACTCGGAAACCGAGTTCCAGCCGTGCCGGGACAAGCCCCGCACCATCTGGCCAGGGGGCATCAGGGTGACCGGAAGCGCCCCGGTGAACCTGCTCGTAACGGTCGAGGGGCGGTCGACTTCTGTCCCCCTGCCCCTCGGCAGGCCTGTGGTCTACGGCCGCCGCTAAACTACGGCCGTCCGGAGAACCGGTACGCCGAATCCCGAGCCGCAAGCTCGGGGACGGGGGAACCAGAGACTTTGGGGCGAACCCCTACGTGGGGGCGCAGGCTTCTTCAGCGCCAGCCCGACAGCTAACCCCGCAGGCCGACGAAGGAGACTTGGTTTGCGAAGGACCGCGCGCACACTGAAGCTTGGCATCGGGGCCATCGGCCTCCTGCTGGTGCTCGGCTGCTCCTCCGCGGCGGCAGCCCCCGGGGGAGCCGCTCCCCCGGGGTCCGAACCGAGTCCGGTCGCCAGCGGCCATTACGTCAACCCGTTCTCGACCGGGAGCTGGAGCGTCAGCCGCACCGACATGGGCGTCGACTACATGCCGAACCGGCGCGAGCCGGTACTGGCGATCGGCAGGGCGCTGATCCTCGGGTCTTCGATGAAATCCGGCTGGCCAGGGGGCGCCTTCATCTGGTACCGATTGCTGAGCGGGGACCACGCCGGCTCGATCGTCTACGTGGCCGAGCACCTGACGAAACTGGCGCCCGCGGGCGCCACCGTCAAAGCCGGCGAGGAAATCGCCACCGCACTCCCCGGCTATCCCTGGACCGAGTGGGGCTGGGCGACCGTCGAAGGGAGTCCGCGGGCATTCACCTGCTACCAGGACGGCATGGAAACCAACTCCGGCAGGGAGATGGCGCGGTTCCTTAAGGCGCTGGGCGCCACGCCCCTGAGCCGACTGCTGCCCGGTCCCGACTGGCCCAGCGGAAAGCTCTGCTAGCCGAGAACCACCTCGGCGTCGTGCCGGCGGGTCTCGGTGATGGCGCAACGAAGGGGCGCTCGGAGGCGGGACTGGCCGGGGCGATCCGGTGACGCTTGACCAGCTCCCGGAGGACGATCGACATCTCGAACTGGGCGATGGCGGCGCCGAGGCAGCGGCGGACGCCGCCGCCGAACGGAATCCAGATGTGGGTGCCGGGCGGGTCGTCGAGGAACCGCTCGGGGATGAAGCTGCCGGGCTCGGGGTAGATCTCGGGGTGGCGGTGGATGAGGTGGATGCAGGGCGTGACCGCGGCGCCGGCGGGCAGTTCGTAGCCGCCGATCTCGACCGGCTCGGTCAGCTTCCTGATCACGATCACGATCACCGGGCGCAGGCGCAGCGTCTCCTCGATCGTCGCCGTCAGGTGGGCCTCCTCGCCGGCCGGGGCCTCGGCGCGCAGGCGCTCCAGCTTCTCGGGATGGCGGACGAGCCGCTCCATCGCCCAGGAGAGAGCGGTCGCGGTCGTCTCATGGCCGGCGCCGAGCAGGGTCAGGAGCTCGTCGCGGTTTGGTGTGACATCCCTCCGCGTTCGCCCAGGTGATCCTCGAAGCGGCGCTGGCGGAGGGTGCGGGGGGGCTCGCAGCGAAGGGCCTCGCGCCATCGATCTCTCCCCCATCTCTACACCGATTCGCGTAGCCTGACCGCGCCGATGGCCGCTCTTCCACCTCTCTCACCCCGGGCTGAGCACAGGCTCCTCAAGGCAGTCTGTGGCCTGCCGCCGCGGCTGCAGCGGCGCCTGTTCGGCCCGCCGCCGAGCATCGACGGCCAGGCGCTGGCGAGTGACATCCATGCCCTGATCAAGCTGGCCGAACTCGCCGGCACCGGGTCCTACACGAACGGCCTGGCCCCCGAGCAGGCGCGGGCAGAGAACCGCCGCGGAGCCAGGGCGGTGGCCAGCCACCCGCCGATCCCGATGGCAAAGGTCGAGAGCGTCGAGATCCCGACACAGGTCGGGACGCTTCCGGCCCGGTTCTACGTCCCGGGTGACCTGCCCTCCGACCGGCCCGCTCCCCTGCTCGTCTACTTCCATGGCGGCGGCTGGGTGATCGGCGACCTCGATACCCACGACGGCGTGTGTCGCTTCCTCGCCGCGGCAGCCGGCACCGCCGTGCTCTCGATCGACTACCGGCTGGCGCCCGAGCATCCGTTCCCGGCCGCCGTCGAAGACGCCTGGGCGAGCTTCGCCTGGGCGCTCGACAGCGCGGCGGCGTTGGGGGTCGACCCGGCGCGAATCGCCGTCGGCGGCGACAGCGCCGGCGGCAATCTGGCGGCGGTGGTCAGCCTGCTGACCCGCGGCGCCGGCGGCGCAATGCCGGCGATGCAGCTGCTGATCTATCCGGTAACCGACTCCGCTGGGGAGATGCGCTCGCGCAAGCTCTTCGCCGAGGGATTCATGCTGACCAAGGGAGACATGGACCTCTTCGAGGCGCACTACCTCCCGCCTGGGAGCGACGCGCACGACCCGCGCGTCTCGGTCTTCGAGATCCCCGACCTCAGTGGCCTGCCGCCGGCCTACGTCGCCACCGCCGGCTTCGACCCGCTGCGCGACGAGGGCGAGGCCTACGCGCTGCGGATGCGCGAGGCCGGCGTCCGGGTCGCGCTGCGCCGCCATCCTGGCCTGATCCACGGCTTCGCCAACGACACGGGGATCAGCCGCACCTCCCGTGGCGCGATGCTGGAGGCAGCAGGGGCGCTGCGAATGGGGCTGGCGCCGGGCGCCGCCGGGCGCTGAGCGGACCTTCACAACATCTTTGCGCGGTGGAGCGGATTCTTCATGCGCCGGTGATGGCCACCGTCGCATCATCCAGACACGAGCAATTCGCACGATTTCGGCCACAAGGAGGTCGACATGAGCGCAGTCACGGATGTGATCTCGGGCCAGAGTGAGAAGATCCGGGTCACGGACCCAACGCCGCTGAGAACCCGAATCCGGACCCGACTTCACCGTCACGGGCTCGATGTGGACCTGGCATCCGGAGCCGATCCAAATACCGACCCGATCCGGCGGCGGCGGGCGAGCGAGCTGGTTGGCGCCAAGGCCCGCCGGAGGATCGCCGCGAGCCTCGAGCGCCTGCTGGCGGAGGCGGACTCCCCCGCGGGTCCTCTCAGCTCGAGGGTGCCTGTCGCCCGAGCCGCGATTCGCGACTCGCGCTCTGACCTTGAGATGATCGACGAGCGACTGAAGGCGCCTTCGTATATCAGCCCTCAGGCTGTCGCGATGATCTCGCTGCTCCTCACCGACGGAGCCGGCCCCCTCTACGGAAGCGACCCTGCGCGCTCCCAAGAGCTGCCCGGCGCTCTCGCGGTCACGATCGACGCCATCGACCACGGTCCTGTCCTCGCCGGCTGACTCTGCCGGCGAGGTCGCGATCGACGCCGACCGGCCGCCCAAGGCCGAGCTCTACGGCGACACCCCGCTGGTCGCGGCCTCAGCTGGGTCGGGCCAGGGTTGTCCCGCTGCCGTTGGCTCCCGCGCCATCCACGCTCACCACCCGCCGGTCTGCGGGACCGGGTCGCAGGATCAACACCTCGGCCGGCGCCTTCTCTAGCAGCCAGACCAGGTCATCGCCGGAGAAGCCGGTGGCGCCCGAGGCGCTCGCCGGCACCACGACGCGGTCGAAGGTCTCGCGCTCCAGCAAGCGTCCCAAAGCGTGGCGGTAGGAACGCCCGCGCTCGATCCGGGCGTCGACCGGCACCCCCTGGGCGGTCGCCCGCTGTTCGATCGCCTCCAGCATCGGCATCGCCCTGGTCGCCTCATTGGGGATCGCGCACTGCAGCGGCAGGCTCTTGGG
>DATAIY010000319.1:0-7696 GCA_036262475.1 Solirubrobacterales bacterium | reverse complement strand
TGGGAGATCGCCCACAACCCGCACTGGCGCCTGACCGAGGACGGCGGCGTCAGGCTCAGCTGAGCGAGCCCTGGCCCGCTAGGCGGCCGGGGCCGCGACGGGCGTGAGCAGGGCTTCCCCCCGCACCGCCGCGATCGCGTTGCGCGCCGCCAGCTCCGCCATCGCGGCCCGGGTCTCGACCGTCGCCGAGCCGAGGTGGGGAGAGAGGACGACGTTCTCGAGTCTCAGCAGCCCCGGCTCGACCGCGGGCTCGTTCTCGTAGACGTCGAGTCCGGCGGCGGCGATGCCGCCCCCTCGCAGCGCCTCGACCAGCGCCCGCTCGTCGACGACGGGCCCGCGCGCGGTGTTGATCAGCGTCGCGGTGGACTTCATCAGTGCCAGCTCGCGGGCGCCGATCAGATGGCGGGTCTCGGCGGTCAGCGGGAAGTGCAGGCTGACCACGTCGGCGCCGGCGAGCAGATCGTCGAGGTCGAGCCGCTCCGCCTCGAGCTCGGCGACGATCTCCGCTGGTGCCGCGCTGCGGCCGTGATAGGCGATCGACATCCCGAAGGCTCGAGCGCGGTGGGCGACGCGGGCGCCGATGTTGCCGAGGCCGATGATTCCCAGGCGCTTGCCCCGCAGGTCGCTGCCGAGCATGAACGACATGCCCCAGGACCACGGGCGCCCGGAACGGATCAGCCTCTCCCCCTCGCCGATGCGACGGGTGGCGGCAAGGATCAGGGCGAGCGCCAGGTCGGCGGTCGCATCGTCGAGGACCCCGGGGGTGTTCGCGACGAGGACCCCACGGCGCGCGGCCGCCTCGAGGTCGACGTTGTCAAAGCCGACGGCTACGTTGGCGACGCAGCGAAGCTGTGGGCCGGCGGCGTCGAGGAAGGCCTCGTCGACCCGGTCGAGGAGGAGGGTCAGCGCCGCGTCGGCCCCGGCGAGGAACGCCAGCAGCTCCTGCCGCGGCAGCGGCGTGCGGGCGTCGGCGAGACGCAGCTCGCCCGCCTCTCGCAGCAACTCCAGGGCCGAGTCCGGGAGCCGGTTGGTGACGGCGAAGACGGGCATTCAGCCCCGCTCAAACCGCGCCGCCTCCTCCGAACCCTCGGTGGCGTTGCCGGCGCTGTAGGAGTGGGCGCCGGCGCCGGCAAGGCCGCCGCCGGAGACGATCAGGTATTCCTCGCGGATCGGGCGCTCGTCGAAGAAGCACTCGAGGATCTCCCGCGTGCCCGCCGCGTAGCGCGCCTGGGCGGAGAGGGTCGAGCCGGAGACGTGCGGGGTCATCCCCTGGTGGGGCATCGAGCGCCAGGGGTGATCCTTCGGTGCCGGCTGCGGGAACCAGACGTCGCCGGCGTAGCCGGCGAGCTGACCGGACTCGCAGGCGGCGGCGACCGCACCGGTGTCGCAGATCTTGCCGCGGGCGGTGTTGATCAGGTAGGCGCCGCGCTTCATCTGGGCGATCATCTCGGCGTCAAAGAGGTGCTCGGTCTCGGGGTGCAGGGGGCAGTTGATCGTGACCACGTCGCAGACGGAGACCAGCGACTCGACGCTCTCGTGATGGGTAGCGCCCAGTTCGGCCTCGACCTCGGCGGGGAGCGGGTGGCGGTCCATGTAATGGAGGCCAACGTCGAAGGGGGCGAGCCGGCGCAGGACGGCGGTGCCGATCCGCCCGGCGGCGACGGTGCCGACCTGCATCCCCTCGAGGTCATAGGCGCGCGAGACGCAGTCGGCGATGTTCCAGCCGCCGTCGAGCACCGTCTGGTGGGAGGGGATGTAGTTGCGGACGAGGCCGAGGATCATCATCACCACGTGCTCGGCGACGCTGATGGAGTTGGAGTAGGTGACCTCGGCGACCGTCATGCCGCTCTGCACCGCGGCCTGCAGATCGACGTGGTCGGAGCCGATCCCGGCGGTTATCGCCAGCTTCAGGTTGGGCGCCTTGGCGATCCGCTCGGCGGTCAGGTAGGCCGGCCAGAAGGGCTGGGAGATGACCACCTCGGCGCCGGGGAGCTCCCGCTCGAACTCCGAGTCGGGTCCGTCCTTGTCGGCGGTGACCACGAGCTCGTGGCCGCGGTCGGTGAGGAAGCGGCGCAGACCGAGCTCGCCGGAGACGCTGCCGAGTAGCTCCCCCGGGGTGAAGTCGATCGCCTCCGGGGTCGGTGCACTCTGCCCGTCGGGGTAGCTCTCGATCCTTGGGACGCCGTCGCGAGCGTAGCTGGGCGGGTAGCCGGTGACCGGGTCGTCGTAGAGAACGCAGAGAACCTTCGCCATGTCTTCCTCCTGTGGGTGGGCGGGCCGAGCCCGGGAATGCAGACAAGCTAGACCCCTCCTCCATGGCCGTCCAGTGACTCGACTGGCCGGTCGACCAGGGCTGCGCGATTCGATGTAGCCTCCCCGGCCGACTGCACGAACCAACGGAGAGGGAGCATCGATGGGACTTCTTGACGGTAAATCGGCGATCGTGACCGGGTCCGCACGTGGAATCGGCCGCGCGACCGCGGAGCTGTTCGCCAGCGAGGGCGCAAACGTCCTGATCAACGACCTCGACGCCGACGTCGCCGAGGAAACGGCCAAGGAAATCGCCGGCGAGACCGCCGTCCACGCTGGCGACCTGACCAAGACGGGCGCCGCAGACGAGCTGGTCGTCGCCGCGATCGACGCCTTCGGCTCGGTCGACATCGTCGTCAACAACGCCGGCTACACCTGGGACAGCGTCGCTCACAAGATGACCGACGAGCAGTTCCAGGCGATGCTCGACATTCACACCGTGGTCCCCTTCCGCGTCGCCCGGGCGCTCGCCCCGAGCTGGCGTGAGGCCGCCAAGGCCGAGCGCGGCGAGGGCAAGGAGGTCTTCCGCAAGTTGATCAACATCTCCTCGACCTCGGGCACGATGGGCAACGCCGGCCAGGTCAACTACTCGGCCGCCAAGATGGGCGTCGTCGGCGTCACAAAAACCCTCGCCAAGGAGTGGGGACAGTTCAAGATCAACGTCAACGCAGTCGCCTTCGGCTTCGTTGACACCCGCCTCACCGCCGCCAAGGAGGAGGGCGGCGAAATGACCGCACCCGGTGGCGAGAAGATCGAGCTCGGCATCCCCGAGCAGATGCGGGCGATGGCCTCGGCGATCATCCCGGTCGGTCGCCCCGCCTCACCGGCGGAGGCCTCGGGCCCGGTTCTCTTCCTCGCCTCGCCACTGGCCAACTACGTCCACGGCCAGGTGCTGAACGTCACCGGCGGCATGTTCGGGGGGATGTACACCTGAGCCCCGCGGGGACAGGTGGTCACAGGCCGCCCCGCTACCTCGACATAGCAGACCGGATCTGGCCTGCCACGCGACGCTTCATGGGCGCCCACACCTTCCTCTACCGGAGGACGGGTGGGCGCCTCGGCCACTCGATCCCCGGTGTGCCCGGCAAGATGCTGCTGCTGGATCACGTCGGCGCCAAGAGCGGGAACCGCCGCACCTCGCCGCTGCTCTACGTCGAAGACGGCAAGGACGTCGTCATCGTCGCCTCCAAAGGCGGCTTTCCCAAGAACCCCGCCTGGTTCCACAACCTGATGGCTAACCCTGACACCACGGTCCAGATCGGCTCGGAGGTCCGCCCGGTCCACGCCCGGGTCGCCACCCCCGAGGAGCGCGAGCGCCTCTGGAAGATGGCGGTCAAGGCCTACCACGGCTACGAGGACTACCGGGCCCGCACCGACCGCGAGATCCCGCTGGTCGTCCTCGAGCCCCGCCAGCCCTAGCTCTTCGGGCGGCGTTCCTCGGCGACCGAGGCGCCGCCCTCGGTCGCGATCGACTCCGGCGGCCAGGGTCCGGCCCAGTTGTCGCGGGCGCCGTCGATCGTGATCGTCGTGCCGGAAATGAAGCCTCCCGCCGGGGAGGCCAGGTAGGCGACAAGCCAGGCCATCTCCTCGGGCCGGCCGGTACGGCCCAGCGGGACTGAGCGGGCAACGTGCTCGACGATCTCCTGGGGGTACTTGGTCAGGAAGGTCTCGGTTGCGAACTGCCCGGCGGCCAGCGAGCAGGTCTTGATCCCGAACCGCGCCCACTCGACCGCGAGGGTCCGCATCATGTTCTCGACCGCGGCGCGGGCGGCACCGGAATGGACCATCGCCGGCATCCCGTTGTGGGGCGAGAGCGTCACGCTCATGACCTTGCCGCCACCCTGGGGGATGAAGGCCTTGGTCGCGGCCGCGTGAGTCATCAGCCAGGTCCCGTTGACGTTGAGGTCGATCACCGTGCGGAACCCTTTCGGGGTGATCGACTCGGCCGGAGCGAGGAACTGGCCGCCGGCGTTGTTGAGGAGCACGTCGAGGCGGCCGTGGCGCTCCAGCAGGCCGTCGAAGAAGCGATCGACCGGTTCCTCCTCGCGGATGTCGAGCGGCTCGAACTCGAAGGAGCCGGGCAGCCCGCTCGCCAGCTCGGCCGTCTCCTGAAGGGGCTCGGGACGGCGGCCACAGCCGACCACGACCGCGCCGAGACGGGCGAGCTCCAGCGCCGTCTCGCGTCCGAAACCGGTGCCGGCGCCGGAGACGACACAGACCAGACCGTCGAGCAAACCGTCCCGGAACACCTGCGAATGCGAGCTTTCAGCCATCGGCGAGCAAGCCTATAGGCGGGTTGTGCGGCGCTAGTGTGATTTGCAATGAAGGTCCACGTAGAGCCTCAACCCCTGCACGAGCCGCTGGCCGGAGGCACCCCGGGCGCGACTGTGACGGTAGAACCGATGATCGCCGGCCACGTCGACTTCCCGCTGGAGATGATGGTCAGCCCCGGCGGCCACTTCCTGACCCTGAAGCTGTTGAGGGCGCTCCTGCGCGGCAAGCCGCCCCACATCATCCCCGTCCCCGCCTTCCTGATCCGCCACCCCAGCGCCGGCGCGATCCTGGTCGACACCGGCCTGCATCCCTCGATCGCGACCGACGGCAAACAGAACTTCGGCGGCACCGCGAACCGCTTCGGCAAGCCGTCGCTGGAGCCGGGCGAAGACGTGCCGGCGCAGCTGCGAAAGCGCGGCCTGGATCCGGGCGAGATCCCGATCGTGGTGATGACCCACATGCACATCGACCACACCTCGGCGATCTCCGAGTTCCCGCAGTCAACCTTCGTCGTCAGCGAAAGCGAGTGGGAGAACGCGGCCACCGGCTCCCGTCCCTCCTTCAACGGCTACCGACGGCCGCACTTCGACTACGCCTTCGACTACCGCACCGTCGACTTCGACCGCGGCAGCGTCGACTCCTACACCAGCTTCGGGCGCACCTTCGACCTCTTCGGCGACGGCTCTGTGCGCCTCGCCTTCACCCCCGGGCACAGCGCCGGCCATATGTCGGTGATCGCCCACCTCGCCCAGCGCGACTTCGTGATCGGCGGCGACGCCATGTACATGCTCGCCCAACTGGAGGGCGACGCGCCGCTGCCGCCGCGTCCCTTCGACTCCCACAACCTCCGCCGCTCCCTGCAGGAGCTGCGGCTCTTCCACAGTCAGTTCCCGGACGCCGTGATCACGCCCGGGCACGATCCGGAGTTCTACTCCCGGATCCAGACTCGCTACGAGTAACCAGCCCGGCGTACATCTCCCGCACCCGGGCGAAGATCTCCGTCGCCACCTCGAGCTGGCGCTCGAGGTCAGGGGTCGCCTCGACCGGAAAGCTGACCGGCTCGCCGAACTCGATCGTCACCTTCGGGAAGCGCAGCCGCTTCCAGCCGCGCACCCGGGCCGAGCCGTGGATCGCGACCGGGACGATCGCCGCGCCCGTCTCCAGAGCGATCCGGCCGATCCCCGGTTTCGGCTCGCCCATCTCACCTGAGCGCGAGCGGCCGCCCTCAGCGTAGACCAGCAGCATCTCCCCCTGGTCGAGCAGCTCGTAGGCGGTCTTGAAGGCCTCCTCGTCATGGTGGCCGCGGCGGACCGGGAAGACGCCGCCGTGCTTGTAGATGTAGGTCAGCACCGGCGGCCCGAAGATCTGCGATTTCGCCATGAAGCGGATCTTCCGACGCAGGTAGACCCCGGCGAAGAAGTGGTCCATCTGGCTGAAGTGGTTCGGGGCGAGGACCAGCGCGCCCTCGCGAGGGACGTTCTGGACGCCGATCGCACGCAACCGGTAGATCAGGATCGTCGGCAGGCTGAGGACGATCCGCACCAGCGTGTAGGTCCAGGTCGAGCCCTTGCGCGCCGAGGTGTGGAACTGCGTGAAGAACTCCGCCGGGCGCGGGTCCTTGTAGACCTGTGGCTTCATGTCCGCCATGTCGAGAAGGCGAGAGTGGCCCGCCGTGGTGCCTAACCTTTTCAGCCGCGGCGGCTGCACGGAAATCAAACCCACCGAATGGCGGGGACCGGCATTCTCTCAGTTGCGTCCCGGCGCCGGGTCCGCCCAGCTCCGCGAGCGCTCCAGCGCACGTCCCCAGTCGGCCAGCAGCGACTCGCGCTCGTCGGCTCCCATCCGCGGCTCGTAGCGAGCAGACTCTCGCCACATCTGCCCCACCTGCTCGCGGGTCCAGGTCCCGGTCGCGATCCCAGCCAGGTAGGCGGCGCCGAGTGCCGTAGTCTCGGCGATCTCCGGCACCACCACCGGGGCGCCCAGGACGTCGGCCTGGAACTGCATCAGCCAGCCGTTGACGACGGCGCCTCCATCAGCCTTCAGGACCGCGAGGCGCTCCGCCGAGGCGGCCTCCTGGGCCCGGACGGCGTCGACGGTCTGGTAGGCGATCGCCTCCAGCGCCGCCCGCGCCAGGTGCGCCCGGCCGCTGCCGCGGGTGAGGCCGACGATCGTCCCGCGCGCGTAGGGATCCCAGTGCGGCGAGCCGAGCCCGGTCAGGGCGGGGACGAAGTAGACGCCGTCGTTGGAGTCGAGCGACGCCGCCAGCGCCTCCGTCTCCGCGGCCTCGTCGATGATCCCGAGCCCGTCCCGCAGCCACTGCACCGCCGCCCCGGTGACGAAGATCGAAGCCTCGAGCGCGTAGGTGATCTCCACCTCGAGACCCCAGGCGATGGTGGTGAGCAGGCCCTCCGGCGGCTGGGGGGCCTCGGGACCGGTGTTGAGGAGGACGAAGCTGCCGGTGCCGTAGGTGTTCTTGGCCATGCCTGGGCTGTGGCAGGCCTGGCCGAACAGCGCCGCCTGCTGGTCGCCCGCGACCCCGGCGACAGGGACCTCGCCGCCGAACTCGGAGGTGGTGCCGAACACACCGGCAGAGGGCAGCGGCGCGGGCAGCCGCCCGGGGTCGATGCCAAGCATCTCGCACAGCTCCTCGTCCCAGGCGAGGCGCCGGATGTCGAACAGCATCGTCCGCGAGGCGTTGGAGTAGTCGGTGACGTGGCGCCCGGTCAATTTGAAAAGGAGCCAGGAGTCGATCGTGCCAAACACCGCCCGCTCCGCCCCCTCCGCGTTTCGCAACAGCCACTCGATCTTGGTCGCGGAGAAATAGGGGTCGATCGTCAGCCCGGTCCGCTCGCGCACCAGCCCTTCGCACCCGGCCGCGCGCAGCTCGTCGCAGCGCTCGGCGGTGCGACGGTCCTGCCAGACCAGCGCCCGGTGGATCGGCTCGCCGGTGGCAGGGTCCCAGGCAACCACGGTCTCGCGCTGGTTGGTGATCCCGATCGCGTCCAGCTCGGCGCCCTCGATCCCGGCGTCGGCGATCGCCTCGGCGGCGACCCTCCGCGTCACCTCCCAGATCTCCTCCGCGTCGTGCTCGACCCAACCGGGCCGTGGGAAG
>DATAIY010000318.1:0-3901 GCA_036262475.1 Solirubrobacterales bacterium | reverse complement strand
GACCGTCGAGGCCCCGATCTCGATCACTGAGTCGAGTCCGAACCCGGCTAGGGCCACCGAATCGGCCGAGAGCGCGGCGGCGATAACCACAACGGTCCCGACGACGTTCCAAGAAAGCGTCGCGTACTCAAGGCGCCAGTCCTCGGCGTAGGAGGGAATCGGCGGTCGCGGGTGGCATGGGCGCTTGAGTCAAGCAGCCTCAATCTGACCGCGCCGGGCCGGATCATCAAGCGCCAAAGCCCATCGCCTGCTCGGCATTGAGAGCGCCGCGTCAACGTCGCGGCTCAGGGGTAGTCCCATCGGGCGCACAAGCCGATCGTGCGCCCAATAAGCGCCGGATCGCGCCTGACCGGATCTAATCCGCGGCCGGTCGAGCGGGGCGTCGGGTGGGCCTGAAACCGCTCTGCAAAGCGGGAAACTCGGTGCTGAACGCCATCCTGCGATCCTCCCTTACAAGGAGGGGGTCACTGGTTCGAGCCCAGTACCGCCCATAGTCATAACCGAGACGGTGGAGGAGAATCGGGGGCAGGAGCATGATCAATCGACTTCGCCATGCTTGCGTCGCGGCCATTGTCTTGATGGCGCTGGTCACCGCCGCCGAGGCGGGCGCGGACACCGGCGGCTACCCCTATTGGAGCTACGCGGGGCCGGGAACCAACCCGGCCACCTACACCTGGACCGACGCCAGGGGCAACGGTTTCTCGCCCTATGGATACGCGTACCGCAACTGCACCGACTACGTCGCCTGGAAGCTGGCCACCGCCAACGGCTTCGGCGACTACCGAGGCCTCGGCAACGCCTCGAGCTGGGCCGGCGCGGCGCGGGCACGTGGTTACGCCGTCAACCATGTGCCCAGCCGCGGCGCGGTCGCCTGGTGGGGCACGGAGCTGTTCGGCGGGTTCGGACACGTTGCCTGGGTCGTGAACGTGGACGTCGGCTCGGTTGAGATCGCGGAGTACAACCACGCCGGCAACGGCAAGTTCGACCTGCGAAGGATCGCGCCCGGCGAAGCCGACGCCTTCATCCACTTCAGGGACCTGCCGGTCCGCGTCCGCGAAGGCGACTTCGTCTCCGCGCCGGGAGAGGGAGGCGCCTACCGGGTGGTCGGGGGAGCGCCTGTGTACGTCAGCCGCTGGTCGAGCTTCGGCGGTCCTCATCCGGTCCTCTCGATCGGCCGCAGGCGATTCGACCGCCTGCGGCCCTACCCAACGAACGGGACCTTCGTCACGGCGGGCGGACATCCGTATCGGATCGCCGGCGGCGCCCCGATCGCGATCGGAAGCTGGGCTCGCGTCGGCGGGCGCCGGCCGGCGGTTCGGATCGACGCCGCGGCGCTCGCCAACGCGGGTGAGCCTGGGCGCTGGAGCCACCTGCGGAGGCTGCCGCGCGACCACACGATCCTCCGCGCGGGCCCGTTTGGGCGCCTGTACTCGGTCCGTGCGGGCGTTCCACATGCAATTCCCGCCTTGCCGGCCGGGCGCGCCGTCGTCGTCGACCCGGCTGCGATCGCCAACGCGGGCAGTCCCGGAAAGTGGCGATTCCTGCGCTAGGTCGACTGGGTCGAGGCGCCCGTCACGGGAGCAGGACGATCTTGCCGAAGACGTCGCCGTCAATCATCGCCCCGACGCCCGCGGCGGCGTCGGCGAGCGGAAGCGTGCGGTCGATGCGGGGCCGCATGCCGGTGCTCTCCAGCAGCGCGATCAGCTGCTTCAACTCCTCGCGCGTGCCCATCGTCGAGCCGACCACCTCGAGCTGGCGGAAGAAGATCCGGGAGAGGTCGGCGGGAGGCTGGAAGCCGCTGGTGGCCCCGGCGACGACGATCCGCCCACCCGGCTTCAGCGCCCGCAGCGAGTGCGCCCAAGTCGCCTCACCGACGGTCTCGATGACCGCGTCGACGCGGTCGGGGAGGCGGGCACCGGACTCGAACGCCTCGTGGGCGCCGAGCTCCTTAGCGAAGGCGCGCTTGCGCTCGTCGCGGCTGGTCGCCCAGACCCTCATTCCACCGGCGCGAGCCAGGGCGATGCTGGCACTGGCGACGCCACCCGCCGCCCCCTGCACGAGGACGGTCTGGCCCGGCCGCAACTCCGACCTCGTGAAGAGCATCCGGTAGGCGGTGAGGTAGGCGGTCGGGAGGCAGGCGGCCTCCTCGAAGCTGAGCGACGCCGGTTTCGGCACGAGGTTGTGCCGGGGCACAGCGATCTTCTCGGCGAGGGTCCCGGGGTGGAACTCGGAGAGGATCGTGCGCTTGGGGTCGAGCGCTTCGTCCCCGCGCCAGTCGGGGTTCCCGATCAGCGCGTGGACGATCACCTCGTTGCCGTCTTGGTCGACACCGGCGGCATCGCAGCCGAGCACCATTGGCAACCGCTCCTCCGGCAGGCCGACGCCTTTCAGCGACCAGACGTCGTGGTGGTTGAGCGAGGCGGCGCGGACGCTGACGAGCGTCCAGCCCTCCGGGACCGTGGGATCCGGGACGTCCCCGACCTCGAGGGCCGAGAGCGGGTCGTCGGGGTCGATCCTGGATGCGAAGGCGGCGAGCAGGGGGACGAGATCCTATAGCCGGCGGCTCGCCGGCCCGCCTACTGGAGCTGGAAGACGACGTGCACGGTGGCCGTCACCGTCGAGGTGCCGGGCTTGACCGGAGGGGTGGAGCCGGCGCACGTTGTACTGGCTCGCTTGGTGGTGGGGCTCGCGGTGCCGCAGCCGGCGCTCGGCGCCGACTTGCCCGAGCCAACCGGGATGAATTCACCGCCTTCGCCTTCGTCGATGCTGATCGCCGGGCCCAGCACCGCTCCCGCCTCGGCGGCGAGGGCGGCGGCCCTGGCCTTCGCCTTGTCGAAGGCGGCGGCGAGGGCCTTGGCGAAGGCGGTTTCGGCGTCGCCGACGAAGAAGTTGGGACCGCTGAGCCCGGTCGCGCCGGCGCCGATCGCGGCGGTGATCAGATCTCCCGCTCGATCGGGCTGGTGCAGCGTGACGCCGATTCCCTCGCCCGCGCGGAAGACGGGGACCTTGCCGCGGAAGGTCTTCCGCACCGAGATGCGCCCGGTCTTGACGTCTCCCGGGCCGACGCTGGAGATCCCCTGGACCGCGGCGATCACTCCTCGCAGCCGGCCCGACACCGCCCGCAGCGCCGCCCCCCGCGACTTCCGTTCGAGGCTGACCGAGAAGCCGAGGCTGGCCGTGTCGTTGGGCACCTTGAGGGTGGCGCTGCCACTCACGGAGACGGTCCGTTCCAGGGCGGACGCGGAGGCGGGCGCCAGCAGCGCCAGCGCCAGCACTGCGATCAGGATCGAGGTTCGAACGCTCGGTCTCATGTCCGCAGGTTACTCTCGCCCGTCCCTTCTCAACCGAACGCCCGCACCGCGAGCACCGCCGCGACCACCAGGCCGATCAGGGCGATCGCGACTCGGAGGACGTCTCCGGACACCCGCCGCGCAAGATTGGCGCCGAACCGGCCGCCGATCAGCGAGGAGACCATCAGGCAGATGGCGTAGCGCCAGTTGACGGTGGCGAGGAAGGCAAAGGCGACCGCAGCCAGGAGGTTGGCCAGGCCGGTGAGCAGGATCTTGGTCGCGTTCAGGTGCTGCATCGAGTCGGCGACGAAGAGCGCGAGCAGGCCGAGCAGCAGGATTCCGGCGGCGGCGCCGAAGTACGCGGCGTAGGTCCCGGCGAACAGCAGGCCGACGGTGAGAAAGGGCGACCGCTCGTTGCCGGCGTGGGAGATCCTCCGCATCAGGCGGGGCTGGAACAACAACAGCAGGCAGGAGCCCGCGATCAGGCCGGGGACGATCGCCTCGAAGGTGTCGTTGGAGGTGATCAGCAGCAGCGCCGTGCCCGCGACGGCTCCTGCCAGGGTGGGGACGGCAAGCCGGACGATTCGCTCGCGCTGCTCGTAGAGCAGGTC
>DATAIY010000317.1:0-1715 GCA_036262475.1 Solirubrobacterales bacterium | reverse complement strand
ACAGTGGCGGGACCACGCCGGTTTCGCACCGGACTTCCCTTGACCACCGACCGTATTGACGCCGCCGAGTCTATCCGGACTTTCGTCCAAGGGGACTTTTGCTCAGCCAAGCTGCCGCCACTCCAATGCCCCGGTCGCTATCGGGGTCTCGTTAAATCAACACACACGGGGATAAGGACCATGGAAAGGGAACTCCGCCGGCCGACGCCGGCGCTGGTGGCTGCCGGCATCGCGCTCTTCGCCGCTCTCGGCGGCACCGTCTACGCGGCGACAGAAATCGACGGCCACGCGATCAAGATGAAGTCGCTGCCGGGAACCGCCCGATGCTCAGCTCGATCCCAGGCAACCGGCTGAAGGCGGCCGTGATACCGGGCAACCGGCCGGCGCCCGGATCGATCACCGGCACCCAGATCGACACCGCGACGCTCGGTCCGGTGCCGACCGCTATCCACGCCGACACGGCGGACTCCGCCCGCGACGCCGAATCGGCGCTGAACGCGATCATTGCGGTTGACGCCACCACGTTCAACGGCCAGACGGCGGGGACCCTCGCCTTCGCCGGCGCCTGCTGGCAGACCGCGAGCAGCGCCGCGGCGGCGACCGCGACCGCCGCGGCGCTCTCATGAGCCACCCAGGGCGGCGAACTCCCGGACCCACTGCTGCTCGTCGCCTTCTCCCTGCAGCCGGGTATCGCACTCGCGGCGGCTGACGAGTGGGCGGGAGACATACCTACGATCTCTGGCCTTGATGTCTACAGCGTGATTACGGTCTCCTCCGCGGGCCAGATCAATTTCGCCGCCTCCACTCTGACCAGGAAATACCGTTGCGTGTCCCGCTGGTCACCTGACGCGGGAGAAGGCGCCGGCAAACTGGTCAGCTGCCCCTGAGGACCCCGGGCGCCACCCGAACGAAGTGCTCCGTCGCACCCTCCCGTCGCTGAGTCCGGGTCTCCTGAGAGCCCCGACCTCACCCAGGGCCCGAGGGTACTTTCGAGGCGGGAGTCATCTCCGGGACCGCGTTCCTTCGACAAATCGGCTCCACCTGGGTCTTGTATTGACGGCACTGAAAAGACATTCGGATACCGTCGGAGGATGGATCAATATCTCCGGAGCGTTCTGTGGGAGGTGCTTCAGGCGTCGAGCAGCCGGCGATAGTAGCGGTAGTCGCGCCGGTCGGGGCGAAGGTTGGATGCGAGGGCGAGGTGGTGGCGGGCGCGGTCCTTCTCACCGGTCTTGCTGAGGGCGCGACCGAGGCAGAAGTGGGCGTAGTCGTTGACGTGGTGGGTCTCCACCACCGCCTCGAACTCGACCACCGCCTGGGCGAAGCGGCCGGCGCGGTAGTAGGCGCGGCCGAGCGCCTCCCGGACCGAGGACTTCTCGGGTGCCCGCCGCGCCGCCTCGGCGAGCGGCTCCGTCGCGTCCACGAAGTCGCCGTCTTCGAGCAACTCGATACCTCGCCTGTACAGCGTGTAGGTGGGCTCTGAGACCGACTCCGTCTGCATGCCCAAATTGTAGGAGGCCGGTGAAGCCGGCTCGCCCGCTCCCCCCAACGCATCTAACAGAGCGTTCTGAGAGGGATCGCGACGGTCAGCGCAGGGAGGGGTGGCCGCGACGGTCGGTGACGGCGCGGCGAGCGACGCGCGGGCGACCGTGATTGGCCTGCAGCCAGGCTCGGATCGCGGTTGTGTAGGCGCGCTCGTCGTCTTGGCGGTTGGC
>DATAIY010000316.1:0-4140 GCA_036262475.1 Solirubrobacterales bacterium | reverse complement strand
AGTCCTGCTCCAGGGGACCACAGCGCCACGTTCCCCGGTCCCCCACCCAGCCGCACCCAGGAACGGGGGGGCCTGCCGCACGAGCGATACCTGAACGCCCACGAACTCGGGTCCTCGTGGCACGCCAGCCGCAAAGCCTCTGCGGTCAACGCCACGGTTCTCCTGATGCGCCTCGGAATCGACAAGCTCTCGCTCACGTCGCTTCTCGGCCTGCGGCGCTCTGGGGGCTCTTGGCGATCGGCACAGCCGAGGCCCAAGCAGATCCTTGCGGTGGGACTGGCCGCAGGGCGAGCCTGCGGCCATCGCCGGAACAGCCACGTGAATAGACTTCGCCCGTCCTGTTCACCGGAGGAGTCACGCTCAGCATCCAAGTTTACGCAGGGAAAACGGAAATCCCCCTGATCAACATCAAGCACGAATGCGTGGCGATCTTCACCGGCGAAGGCCTGCGAGTGAAGGCGACCTTCTGCGGTCGGGGGCCGCAGCGGCTACACATCACCTACCGAGCGGACACGCGCCTTACGCTGCATTACCGCCGCGAGTAGGGGTCCAAGGGACGGGGGACTTCTAGCCGTCGAGGTACTCGGCGCGAGTCCGCTCGACGATGTCGGCGGCAGCTTCGATCCGGTCCACACCCGAAACCGAGTGGCCGGCACTGAAGATGTCGGTCCAGCGGCGCGGGCCGGCACCGGTCGATCGGGCGCCGTAGAGCTCCGC
The DNA here is from genome assembly GCA_036262475.1 of Solirubrobacterales bacterium. GTDB lineage: Bacteria > Actinomycetota > Thermoleophilia > Solirubrobacterales > 70-9 > VAYN01. The sequence continues at coordinate 3,423 of DATAIY010000316.1, read as the reverse complement.
CGCGCCTGCCGGCGTGACCGACTCGTCGAGCGCCTCGGGGTCGAGGCCGGCGGCGCGGATCGAGGGCACGAGCATGTTCGCCGGCAGGCCGGTGAAGGCAGGGGTGAGGACGATGTCGTCGAGCGAACTCTCGACCAGCATCGTCTTGTAGGCATCCTCGCCCATGCTCTCGCGGCTGGCGATGAAGCGGGTACCCATATGTAGGCGAGGTCGGCGCCGAGGTCGAGGGCGGCGCGGAGGGCGTGCCCGTCGCTGATCCCGCCGGCCAGAACGATCGGACCGTCGAAGAAGGAGCGGACCGCCCGGGTGAAGGCGAAGGGGTTCATCCAGCCGGTCTGCCCGCCCGCGCCGGCGGTGAGCAGGACGAGTCCGTCGACGCCGGTCGCGACCGCCTTGCGGGCGTGCTCGAGCGTCGCCACATCGGCGAAGACGAGGCGCCGACATCGTGCAGCGGCTCGACCACCGGCGCCGGGGAGCCGACGCTGGCGATCACCATCTCCACCCGGTGGGCGACCACGACCTCGAGATGCTCAGCCAGCCGCGGGTCGCGGACGATCAGGTTGGGGCAGTGCGGCGCCGGATGCTCCGCCGCGGCGGCCGCCTTCTCGATCTCGTTCAACCAGCGGTCGAGCTCGACGGCGCTGCCGGGGTTGGCGGCCGGGAAGGCGCCGATCGCGCCGGCCCGGCAGGCGGCGGTAACGAGCTCCACTCCCGAGACGTAGAGCATCGGCGCCACGATCAGCGGCAGACTCAGGCGCGACGCTATCGGCTCGGGCAGGCCGCTCATCTACGCCGGCGCTACCACTGATCCCAGTGGATTACCTCGTCCGGATCGGGACGGAGCGCGGGCTTGAAGTCGGTTCCGCGCGTATGGGCGACCGGGGAGACGGCGGCGATCGTGACGGCGTCGTTGTCGATGCCGAAGGCCTCCGCCGTCGCCTCTTCCTCGAAGAGGCTGACGGTCGTCCAGCAGGTTCCGAGCCCGCGCAGCCGGGCCGCGAGCATGAACGACCACATTCCCGGCATCACGCTCCCGAGCAGCGTCGTCTTCCTGATCGAAGGGCCGTCCTCGGCGCGGCCGGGGGCGCAGGCGGCGACTATCACCGGCGCATCACCCATGTGCTCGGCGAGGAAGTCGGCTGAGCTGGCCGTCCGCTGCTGCTGGCGGTCGAGGTCCGGATCGCCCTTCTCGATGCTGCCGATGTAGACGCCGTCGAGGCTGCGGTAGGTCTCGTAGCCGGCGCGGTAGGCCTCGCCGATCGCCTGGCGCCGGTCGGGGTCGGTGACGATCACGAACTGCAGCGCCCACCGATTCGAACCGGACGGAGCCTGCAGCGCCGCGGCCACGCAGGCGCGGAGCACGTCACGCTCGACCGGACGCGAGAAGTCCAGGCGCTTGCGGACGCCGCGAGTGGTCGTCAGGAGCTCCTCGGCGCTGAGCGGAAGCAGGGCTTCGGGGGCCGCAGCAGTCGACGTCGTGAGGTCTCTCCTTGGTGCGCGGGTCCGGGCGAGATCAATTTAGTCGCTGGGCTCGGGCCCAGAGAACTGTCGCTTGTGCTTCCTCCAAGCTCGCCTCCGCCAGTCCGCGCTAGCCTGAGTTCGACGGCACTTCGACGACCATGCTCTTCCGCCAGATAATCCACGAGGATCTCGGCTGCGCCTCCTACTTGGTCGCGGACCGCGAAACCGGCGCCGCCGTGGTCGTCGACCCGCAGTGGGACATCGATCCCTACCGGCGGCTGGCGCGCCTGCACGGGGTGCGGATCGGCCACGTGCTGGAGACCCACAACCACGCCGACCACGTCTCCGGACACGGGCGGCTGGCCCGGACCACCGGCGCCACGATCCACATCCACGAGCAGGCCCAGGCCGCATACGCACATGAGCCGTTCGCCGACGGCTGGGTGTTGGAGCTCGGCGACCTCAGCATCGAGGCGATCCACACGCCGGGGCACCGACCCGAGCACACCTCCTTCCTGCTGCGCGACGCAAGCCGTGACAGCGCGCCCTGGGCGCTGCTGGGCGGCGACTCGCTGTTCATCGGCGACGTCGCCCGTCCGGACCTGGCGGTCGAGCCTCGCGAGGGTGCCACAGACATGTTCCGCTCGCTGCACGGGCGGCTGCTGACCCTTGACGACGAGGTCGAGATCTGGCCAGGCCACCTCGGCGGCTCGCTCTGCGGCGGCTCCGGGATCGACCTCAAGACCTCTTCGACGATCGGGTTCGAGCGCCAGCACAACCGAGCGCTCGCGATCGCCGAGGAGGCCGACTTCGTCGAGGACGCCGTTTCCTCCCTCGGCGACCGGCCACCGAACGTCGAGCAGATCGTCGCGATCAACCGCGGCCCGCTGGTCGAGGACTTCGGCACCCCGGCGCCAATGACACCGCACGAGGTCGAGGAGGCCGTCGCCGCCGGCGCCGTCGTCATCGACGGCCGCACCAACGAGGAGTTCGACGAGGCCCATATTGCCGGCGCCCTCAGCACCTCCTCCTACGACACCGGCTTCGCCACCAAGGTCTCCCGAGTCGCCCCCGACGGCGACGAGATCATCGTCGTCGCCGCCTCTGACGGCGACGAGCGCTACGCCGCCGAGCTGCTGGCCGCGGTCGGCATGCGGGTGCGGGGCTTCCTCGAGGGCGGGATGACGGCCTGGCGCACTGAGGAGCGGCCGATCTGCAAGATCGAGTTGATAGACCCCGATGAGCTCGCCAGGCGGGTCGAGGCGCCCGAGGCACCGCTGATCCTCGACGTCCGCAACGTCGCCGAGTACGCGGGCGAGCATATCCCCGGTTCGCTTCACATCCCCTACGGCGACCTGGCCGGGCGCCTCGACGAGCTCCCCCGCGATCGCCCGATCGCGGCGATCTGCCGCGGCGGCAAGCGCAGCGGACTCGCCGCCTCGATCCTGCAGCGGGAGGGCTTCGCCGACGTTGTCCACGTCGACCAGGGGGTCGGCACCTGGCGCGACGGCGGCCACCCGGTGCAGAGCGGCGCCCGGGCCACCAGCCCCGCGCTCTAGCTCGACGCGAGGCGCTCGGCGCGCCGCTTGATCCCAAGCAGCATCTTGCGCTCCATCGCCAGCGAGCCGGCCTCCATCGGCAACATCCCGATCCGGGCGCCGAGGGTGGGCAGGCGGAAGCTGTTGCGGCTGATCAGGCGCGTCCTACCCTGATGCTCCTCGAGGACGAAGACCCAGAGCCAGTTGCCGTCCGCCGAGAGCCAGGCGAGCGCCCGCCCCGGTTCGACCAGCTTGACCCGCATCGTGTTCTGGCCGTAACCGATCGTCTCGCCGACCTTGGGCTCCTGAAACTCGGGCAGCACGCGGTCGACGCTGTGCATGTCGAGGCCGAGCAGGTTCTCGATCCAGTCGTAGGTGTAGGCGCCGCCGCGCGGCGAGGGGCCCATCTGCGCGATCCACGGCC
>DATAIY010000315.1:0-1855 GCA_036262475.1 Solirubrobacterales bacterium | reverse complement strand
ACGGCGAACGAGGAGAGGGCGTGGGCGGAGGGGAAGCTGAGCGAGCTGGGGGCGCCGCCGAGCGGCGGCAGGCCCTCGAGGACCGGCCGCGGCCGTTTGACCAGGAGCTTGATCCCGTAATTGAGGCCGATCGCGATCGGGGCCAGCGCCGCGCAGATCAGCCAGGCTTCGCGCCGCGAAGGGTCGAGCAGGGCGAGAGCCAGCCCGAGCACGACCCAAACCGCGCCGTTGTTGCCGGCCTTGCCCAGGGCCTTGGCCATGGCCTCGAGCCCGGGCGTGTGCCCGCGGGTCCGCATCGCTCGCAGCAGTCTCAGGTCGGCGCTTTGCATCGGCGCCGCAGGATACGGATCGGCCACTCAGTCAGTATCCGCTCATGGCCTCGGTCCCCCGCTACGCCCACACGCCCGGAAACCACTGCGGCTCGACCGCGCTGCGCAACCTGCTGGCCTTCCGCGGCATCGAGATCAGCGAGGAGCTGGCCTTCGGTCTCGGCGCCGGTGCCGGCTTCTACTACCTGGCCATGGACGGCAGTTCGCCGAGCCGCTGGTTCAGCGGCCGCACCGCCCGCCTCGAGGAGAGCTTCCGCGACCTCACCGGCGCGGCGCTGGAGCTCCGAACCTTCGCCGAGGGCGACGGCGGGGCCTGGGACGCGGCCAAGGCCGAGGTCGATGTGGGGAACCCGGTCCTGCTCCTGACCGACCTCTACTACCTCGACCACTACGGCAACTCGGCCCACTTTCCCGGCCACGCAGTGGTGCTCGCCGGCTATGACGAAGAAGTCGCCCTGCTCTCCGACACCGGCTTCGAGGAGCTGCAGAAGACCCGGCTCGACCACCTCGAGCGGGCGCGCCACAGCGACCACCCCGCCTACCCGCTCGAAGGCCACATGTTCACGGTCTCCGAGACAGTCGAACCCGCGCAGCTGGAGGCCGCGATCCCGGGGGCGATCGAGCGGGCGGTGGCCGAGATGCTCGAGCCGCCCTTCGGCGAGTTCGGCGGTCTCCCGGCGATCGAGCGCCTCGCCGCCGAGGCCGGCTCCTGGCCCAAGGTCGTCGAGGACTGGCGGTGGTGCGCCCGCTTCGCCTACCAGGTGATCGAGCGCCGCGGCACCGGCGGCGGCGCCTTCCGGCTGATGTATTCGCGCTTCCTCGAGGAGGCGGGACGGGACGAGGCTCCGCTGGCGGCGGAGGCGGCGGCGCGCTGGTCCGAGCTGGCGAGCGCATTCCACGCGGCAAGCGAACGCGACCAGCCCGAGGCGGCTCTCTGGCGAGAGGTTGGCGCGCGAGCGAGGGGCGTCGCCGAGTCAGAGCGGCGCCTCTGGACCGCTCTCGCCGGTCCGGTCCGGGTGGGAGCGAGCAGCCGGCGATGACGACCTTGACCCTGGAGCGCGTGGCGGCCGGCCACTTCGCACTCGGCGAGATCGGGACCCTCCGCAGCGAGCGGCGCTTCGGGCGACGATCGAAGCGGGCGGGGAATCCTGGCGCCTGAGCCGCGCCGCGTTCGGCTTCGGGCAGACGATCGTCGCGGTCGACGCCGCCGACGGCAGCCCGAAGGCCCGCTACGTGCCGCGCGGATTCCTCCACCTGCGCGGCATCTACGGCGGCGAGCTAGGAATCGGAGGGCGAGTCCTCGGCTGGCGCGCGAACCGCCAGTTGGGGCGCCGGTTCAGCCTCACCGAAGACGAGGAGGAGATCGCGACCTTCGAGGCCGGATCCGCGGCGAAGCCGGTGCGACTCGAGCTTGTCGTGCCCGATCGTCTTCAGCCGCTCGAGCTGTTGCTCTGCTGTCACATCGTCAAGCAGGCGGTCGACACCGCGACGATCGGAGTCGCGACGGGGCCGCAACCGCCGCGGCC
>DATAIY010000314.1:0-3603 GCA_036262475.1 Solirubrobacterales bacterium | reverse complement strand
ACGGATCCCGGGCTCAGCTCCAGGTGCTTGGCCAGGGCCGTGGTGGCCCAGCCGCCGCGAGGCGAATCCTGGCGTCGACCACGACGGTCGTATCGACCCCGACGTTGACCGGATTGAGGTCAAGCTCGGCGATCTCGTGGTGGGCGTCGACCAGCGCGCTGAGGCGAAGCAGCAACTCCTCCAGAGCTCCGACGTCGGCCTCCGGCGTTCCTCGAAAGCCCGACAGCAGCGGAAAGGTTTTGAGCGAGCGGATCATTTCGCCGCCGTCCTCGGGACCGAGCGGGCAGACCCGCAGCGCCTGGTGCAGGACGCGCCCTGTCCGGTGCTGGTCGTGCCGCGGCAGCGCTGACTCTTCAAGGCGACAGAGGCACGGGGGCGGCGCTCCCGTGCTCGACCCGGCGCCGCAGGAAGAAGCGCCGCAGCTCGTCGGCTCCCCAGACGATGAACGGCATCGGCAGCAGAATCAGCAGGTCCGACGGCGCCAAAGGCGCCGTGCCGAGCAGGTCCTGGAAGACCGGCACGTAGACAAGCAAAGCCGCCAGCCCCAGCTCGAAGGCGATGCCCCAGAGCAGCAGGTGGTTGCTGAGGATGCCGACCGAGCGCAGGGAGGCGCGCTCGGTGCGAGCGGCGAAGGCGGTGCCGATCTGAGCGAAGATCATCGAGAGGAAGGTCATCGTCGTCGCCTGCAGATATGCGTGGTGCAGGGGATCCCCCTTCTCAACCGGATCGTTGGGGCTCCAGCCGGCCTTGAGCAGGACGTAGAAGTAGGCCGCCATCGAGAGCGCCGCCGCGATCAGGCCAAGGAACAGCCAGGACCGCAGCAGCATCGAGCGGGTGATGATGCTCTGCCCGCGAGGGCGCGGTGGCCGCCGCATGATTCCCGGCTCGGCCCGCTCGCGACCCAGCGCCAGCGCCGGCAGCGTCTCGGTGCCGATGTCGAAGGCCAGGAGCTGGAGGACGGTGAGGGGCAGGGGGACGGCGCCGCCGGCGAGGGCGAAGACGAGGAACGGCGTCACCTCCGGCGTCGCGTGGGCGAAGATGTAGACGATGAACTTGCGGATGTTGTCGTAGATCCGCCGACCGGCCGCGACCGCGGCCACAATCGTCGCGAAGTTGTCGTCGGTGAGGACCATCGTCGAGGCCTCGCGGGCGACGTCGGTTCCCGAGCGGCCCATCGCGATGCCGATGTCGGCGCGGCGCAGTGCCGGAGCGTCGTTGACGCCATCGCCGGTCATCGCCACGACATGATCCTCCGCCCGCAACGCGTCGGCGATCCGCAGCTTCGCCTCCGGCGTCGCCCGGGCGAAGATCAGCTCCTCGCCCTCGCGCAGCAGACGGTCGAGGTCCGGCTCGCTCATCCGGTCAAGCTCCTCCTCGGTGACCACGGTCGGCTCGCCGCGAGCGATCCCGATCCGGCGGGCCACGGCCGCCGCCGTCAGCGGGTGGTCGCCGGTGATGATGACGATCCGGATCCCGGCCCGGTGGCAGCGCAGGACCGCCTCGGCGACCTCGGCCCGGGGCGGGTCGATCATCGCCACCAAGCCGAGCAGGACGAGGTCGCGCTCGGCTTTCTCGCGGCGCTCGGGAACGCCGTCGCGCAGCGGACGGGCGGCGACCGCCAGCACCCGCAGACCCTGGGCGGCGAAGCCGTCGACCTCGGCTTCCACCCGCCGACGCTCTGCGGGGTCGAGCGGAGTCTCTCCACCGCCGGCCTCGGCGAGCATGGCGCAGCGCGGCAATACGGCCTCGGGCGCGCCCTTGGTGTGGATCGAGAGCTGTCCTTCGCGCTCGTCCACCGTCGACATCAGCTTCAGGACAGGGTCGAAGTGGAACTCGTGACGGCGCCCGCCGGTCCCGACCGAAGCGCCGAGCCGCTGCGCCGCGGCAAGCATCGCGACCTCCGTCGCGTCCCCGCTCGGCTCGCCGCCTTCGCTGAGGCGAGCGTTGTTGCAAACAGCCATCGCCTCGCCGAGCGAGCGAGCGGCCGGGAAGGAGAGGTCGCCGGACTCCGCCTCTCCCCCGGCCTCCAGGTCAAGCTCGCGACCGGCGCTCCAGGCCCGCGTCGCGCGCATCCGGTTTTCGGTCAGCGTCCCGGTCTTGTCGGTGCAGATGACATCGGTCGACCCGAGCGTCTCGACGGCGCTGAGGCGCTTGACCACGGCGCCCTGGCGGACCAGTCCGCGAACGCCCACCGCCAAAGCCAGGGTGATCACGGGCAACAGCCCCTCGGGCACGTTGCCGACGATCAGGCCGATCGCGAAGACCACCGCGTCGCCGACCGGGAGACCGGCGCCCAGCGAGGCGAGGGGGATGAAGGCGAACCCCATCACCAGGGCTATCCCGGCGATCAGCCAGGCGACCCGGCGCACCTGGTGCTCGAGCGGGCTCTCCTCCCGCTCGGCCCGCTCCGAGAGCGCCGCGATCCGCCCCAGCTCGGTTCCCATCCCGGTGGCGAAGACCACCGCCCGGGCCTCACCGCCGGTGCAGTCGGTGCCGCTGAAGACGAGATCCTGCGCCTGAATCAGCGGCCGGCTGGTGTCCACGAGGCTGGCAGAGCGCATCGCCGTCGCCGACTCGCCGGTCAGGGTCGACATGTCGACCTCGAGGGCGCCCTCGATCAACCGCGCATCCGCCGAGATCCGTTCCCCCTCGGCGATCGCGAGCACGTCGCCGGGGACCAGCCGCGAGACCTCGATCCGATGCAGCCCGCGATCGCGGAGCACGGTCGCCTGGAAGGGCAGGTAGCGCCCGAGGGCCTCGACCGCGCGCTCGGCCTGCTGCTCCTGGGCGAAGGCGAAGGCGGCGTTGAGGACAATCACCACGACCACCGCGATCGCCACCGGAACGATTCCCGCTAACGCAGCGAGGACAGCCGCCCCCCAGAGCAGTAGCGCCAACGGGTGAGTGAGCTGCCGCGCCAGGTCCCGCGGCCAGCGGCGCCCGGCGCGTCGTCGCAGCTCGTTGGGCCCGTTGGAGAGCAGGCGGCGCTCGGCCTCGCGCTCCGACAGCCCCTCGCGCGAGGTGCGCAGGTCACGCAGCAGCAGGTCGATGCGCTCGCTCGGGTCGGGAGGCGACCCTGGGGCGCTCACGGGGGGCACGTCGCTGCTCCTTTCGCCCGGCCCCGGCTAGGGCCTCGGCACCACCAGCACCGGGCACGGCGCCTCGTGGACCAGCCGGCCGGAGACCGAGCCGAGCAGTACCCGCATCAGCGGGCCGTAGCCGCGGGACCCGGCGACGACGAGGTCGACGCCGTCCGTGCAGGCCTCGGCCAACGTCCTCGCGGGAGATCCTTCCAGCAACTTGCTTTCGACGCTCAGCTCCGGGTCGATCGAGCGGATCGCCTCCGCGGCGATCGCGTCCGGGTTGGGTGGTTCCGGCGGTATATAACCCCTCATGCCAGGGCTCGCGACCGGGGGCGCGACGACGACCATGACCCGGAGCTCGGCGTCCGTTGCCCGGGCGATCGTCTCGGCCTGGCGAAGCGCAGCCTTGGCCTCGGGGGTGCCGTCGTAGGCGATCGCGATCAGCCCGAAGGCTTTGTGGCTCTCGGCCGCATACCCGCGCGGCGCGACGAGGACGGCGCAGGGGGCGCCGGGCAGAAGG
>DATAIY010000313.1:0-2179 GCA_036262475.1 Solirubrobacterales bacterium | reverse complement strand
CCAACGACGCGACCGGCTTCGACGACGGGGCGGCCGCCGAGCTCGTCCGCCTCGGCGCCCACGAGAAGGTCCGGGCGATCGGCGAGACCGGCCTCGACTACTACCGCGAGACCGCGAGCGCCGACGACCAGCGGCGCGCCTTCGCCGCCCAGATCAAGGTCGCCCTGGAGCTGGACCTGCCGATCGTGATCCACGCCCGCGACCCCGACGGTGAGAGCGCCGCGATCGACGAGATCTTCGCCACCCTCGACGCCAGGGCGCCGGGCCACACCGTGATCCTGCACTGCTTCTCGGCGCCGCAGCGGGTCGCCGACGCGGCCGACCGGGGCTGGTACTGCTCCTTCGCCGGCAACGTCACCTACCCGCGATCGGAGGCGCTGCGCGAGGCGGCCGCGGCTGTCCCCGAGGCCCGGATCCTGGTCGAGACCGACGCCCCCTACCTGAGCCCGCAGGAGATGCGCGGCCAGCGCAACGAGCCGGCCAACGTCGTCGCCACGGCCCGCGTCGTCGCGGCGGCCCGCGGCGTCACCTACGAGCAGCTGGAGCGCGCGGTCGAGGCCAACGCCCGCGCGCTCTTCGGCTGGTAGCCGCCTTGGTGCGGCTGGGCCAGAACTTCCTCGCCGACCCCAACCTGCTCGACGCGATCGTCCGCGACGCCGAGCTCTCGCCGCACGACGTCGTGCTCGAGGTCGGAGCGGGGGAGGGGGTCTTGACCGAGCGCCTCGCGGCGGCTGCCGCGCACCTCCACACGATCGAGATCGACCGCCGCCTGGAGCCGGCGCTGGCCGCCGTTTCCGCCCTTCCCAACGTCAGCCTGCACTGGGGCGACGCGATGAAGATCGACCTGGCGGCCTTCGAGCCGACGCCGACGGCGATGGTCGCCAACCTGCCCTACTCGGTGGCGACGCCGCTGATCCTGCGGACGATCGAACGGCTGCCGTCGCTGGTGAGCTGGACGGTGATGGTCCAGCGTGAGATCGCCGACCGGCTGCGGGCGGCGCCGGGCAGTCGCACCTACGGCTCACCGAGCGTGGTCGCTCAGCTTGCCTGCGAGGTCGAGCTGGTCCGCAAGGTCGACCCCGCCGTCTTCCGGCCGCGGCCGCGGGTCGACTCGGCGATCCTGCGGCTGCGCCGGACCGGCCCCGGCGCCGACCAGGCGACGAGGGTGCTGGTTCGCGCCGCCTTCGCCCATCGCCGCAAGTCCCTGGCGCGCTCGCTCGAGCACGGGCGCGAGGGCTCCCTCGCGGGGGCGCGGGCGGCTCTCGCCGAGCTCGGACTGCCCGAGGACGCCCGTGCCGAGGCGCTTTCTCCGCAGGATTTCGCCAGTCTCTCCGCCAAGCTGCAGGCCGACGCCTGACTCCTCAGCAAGCCGCGATGCTCGTCCACGCCCCCGCCAAGATCAACCTCTGCCTCTACCTCGGCCGGCGCCGCGAGGACGGCCTGCACGAGCTCTGCTCGCTGTTCGAGCCGTTGGCCCTGGCCGACCTGATCGAGGTCTCCGCGGCCGAGCGCGACGAGGTCGTCTGTCCCGGGGTCGAGGGCGAGAACCTGGCGGCCGCGGCGCTGGCGACCCTGCGCGAGCGCGGCTGGGAGCGCGGCCCGCTGCGGGTCGAGATCGAGAAGCGGGTCCCCGTCGCCGCCGGGCTCGGGGGCGGCAGCGCCGACGCCGCGGCGATCCTCCGCCTCGCCGCCGGCGGGGTGGCCGGCATCGAGGACATCGCCGCCGGGCTCGGTGCCGACGTGCCCTCGCAGCTGCGTCCCTCGCTGGCGCTGGTCCGCGGCGCCGGCGAGGCGGTCGAGCCGCTGCCCGCTCCTCCGATCCACGCGGCGCTGCTGCTGCCCGACGGCGGTGGCCTCAGCACCGCCGCTGTCTTTGCCGAGGCCGACCGGCTCGGCCTCGGGCGGGAGCCGGAGGAGCTCGACGAGCTTGCCGAGCGGCTGCGCCGAGTGGCCGGCGCCGGCGCCTCGCCGCTCTCCTATCCCGAACTGCTGGTCAACGACCTCGAGACGCCCGCCCGCTCCCTGCGACCGGCGATCGGCGACGCGCTTGACGAGCTGCGCGAAGCCGGCGCCTCGGTCGCCCTTCTGAGCGGCTCCGGGCCGACCGCTGTCGGGCTCTTCGCCGACCTCGGCGCCGCCCGCAACGCGGCCGAGACGATCGACCGCGACGACGCGATCG
>DATAIY010000312.1:0-8809 GCA_036262475.1 Solirubrobacterales bacterium | reverse complement strand
TTGTTGGTCAGCACGGAACCGACCGCTTCGAGAATGGCCTGCGGCACGAAGTTCTCCGAGGCGATCATCTCCAGAGTCCGCTGCTGGCGCCGCAGCTCGGCGCCGAGGACGGCGGCGATCTCGCCATCGACCTCGGCGAGGGGGGCGGTCTGGAAGTTGTCCGGCAGCTCGCTCACGGGGAGGCGACGATAGCAACGGCCAGGGATATGCTGGCCCCGTGAAATCGGGCCTTTCAATCCTCGCCACCGTCCTCGTTGCCGCCGCCGCGCTGCCGGCCGCGAGCCAGGCCAAGGTTGAGAATCCCTGCAGTGGGCCGGAAGCCCACAAGCTCCTCTGCCCCAACCTGCGGATCGGGCCGCCCTCGGATCTCTACGTCGAGGACGCCGGCGAAGGGCGCCAGCTGCTGCGGGCGACAAGCGACGTGCGCAGCCGCGGGCGCGGCCCGATGGAGTTGCGCGGGCGGCGCAACGGCCGGCGCACGATGCGCACCAACCAGCGGATCTACCGGGCCGGCGGCGGCCACATCGACGTGCGCAGCCGCGCCACCCTCCGCTTCACCGACGTCGGCTCCTACTACGGCGGTTCCTACTGGAAGGTGCACCAACTGGCCCGCTTCGAGCTGCGAAGCGCCAGCCCCAACGGCAAGCTCGGCCCCGTCGTCCGCACCGGCCCCAAGCTCAACTACTGCCTGCGCGACCTCGAACGGACCCACCCCGGGCAGCGTTCCCCGGCCAGCCGTCATTACCCCGGCTGCAACCAGAATCCCTACCAGGACCACGTCACACTCGGCACCTCGGTCGGCTGGTCGGACATCTACCCCGCCGACTACGACAAGCAGTGGATCAACGTCGCCGGCCTGCGCGGCTGCTTCGCGCTGACGATGACCGTCGACCCCGAGCACCTGCTCTTCGAGTCCGACGAGCACGACAACACCTCCCGCCGGCTCCTCCGCCTGCCCTTCGACGGCGAAACCGGCTGCTAGGAGCCTAGCCGAGACCGACCGAGGCCAGGGAGCTGGCCAGGTCTCCCGGGGAGAGTGCGCCCTGGCGCAGGATCCTCCAACCGCCGTCCTCCTCGATCGTGGCGATGTCGACCACCGTCGACGGCAGCCCAGTGAGCTCGCCGCCGTCGATCGCCAAGTCGGCGCCGGCGATAACGGAAGCGGGAACGTCGGCGAACCCGGCGGGAGGGGGCTCGCCAGTGAGGTTCGCGGAGGTCTGGAAGACGGGGCACATGGCGCCGGCCAGCGGACCGGCGAGGAGGCGGATGCCGAGCCGCTCGATATCCTCGCGACAGGCGAACGGGTAGCGGTGCCCGGGGTTCGAGACGACGAGCGTGACCGGCCCCGGCAGCAGGGCGCTGACCGCGGCCGCGGTGCGCGGTCCTAGCCCCGCGACTAGCTCCCGCATCGCCAGCGGCGAGAAGTACATGACCGCCGAGGACTTGCCCTCGTCGCGCCCCTTAAGCCGGTGGATGCGGGCGATCGCCGAGGAGTCGAGGGGATCGCAGGCCAGGCCGTAGAGACCGTCCGCGGGGAAGACGGCCACCCCTCCGGCGGTCACGCAGCGCTGCAGAGCCTTGCGAGCGGCGCCGCTCTCGGCGGAAACGATCTCGGACTGGCCGTCCGGGCTCACCGCTCCCCCGTAACGATCCGCTCGATGCCGGCCAGGTCAGTTCGAGCCTCTACGGACCCGAAGCCCGCTTCACCCAAGAGGTCCGCAATGACCGCTGCCTGCCCCTCACCGACCTCCAGCGCGATCGCTCCGCCCGGTGCGAACGCACTTGTTCCCGGATCGCGGGAAGAAGTGCGTTCGAGGTCGAGGAGGAGCGCCCGGATCGCGTCGAGGCCGTCGGGGCCGGCGAGCAGCGCCTCGCGGGGCTCCCACTGGGTCACCTCGGGTTGGAGGAACGCCCAGTCGGCCTCGGCTACGTAGGGCAGGTTGGCGACGATCAGATCGAAGGTCTCCCCGTCCGGGGTCGAGCCGTCGAGGAACCGGACCCGGTCGGCCAGCCCGAGGCGCTCGGCGTTCGCCCGCGCGACTTCGAGCGCTCGGGGTGAGGTGTCGGTGGCCATGACCTCGCAATCGGAAGACTCGTCGGCGATCGCCAAAGCGATCGCGCCCGACCCGGTGCCGACGTCGAGCACCGTCTTCGCTCGGCGCTCCAGCGCCACTTCCACCAGCAGCTCCGTCTCCGGGCGCGGAATCAGGACCCGCCGGTCGACCGCCAGCTCGATCTTGCGGAAGCCCTTGCGTCCGAGGATGTAAGCGACCGGCTCGCGCCGCAGCCGCCGCCGCACCATTTCGCCGAACAGCCGCGCGGCCGCCGGTGGCACCTCGGCCGCCGGATCGGCCGCCAATGCCGCTCGGTCCCTCCCCAATGCATCCGCAAGCAGCAATTCGGCATCAAGTCTGGGAAGTTCCACGCCAACGGCCTGCATTGCGTCCATGGCTGCGCCCAACGCTTCCCGAATTTCCGACATCTCAACCGCGCTGGCGTGTGTGGCCGAGCAGATCAAGGACACAGGGAGCGTGGCGTGCTCTGCACGCGAGCGACCGAGGACGCCGATATGTGCCGGCCACGCACATCACCGCACGTCACCCAACCGTGGCGGTCTCTAACCGCTGCCGCTTCTCCTCGGCCGCCAAGGCGTCGGTGAACTCCGAAAGGTCGCCACCGAGGACTCCGTCGAGGTTGTGCGAGGTCAGCTTGATCCGGTGGTCGGTGACGCGCCCCTGGGGAAAGTTGTAGGTCCGGACCTTCTCGGAGCGCTCGCCGCTGCCGACCTGGGCCTTGCGCTCGGAGGCGATCTTCGCCTGCTGTTCGGCCAGCTCGCGCTCGTACAGGCGCGCCCGCAGCACTCGCATCGCCCGGTCCTTGTTCTGCAGCTGGGACTTCTCGTCCTGCATCGAGACGACGATCCCCGTCGGTTTGTGGGTGATTCGCACCGCCGAGTCGGTCGTGTTCACCGACTGCCCGCCCGGCCCGGATGAACGGTAGACGTCGATCTGGAGGTCGTTCTGGTCGACCTCGACCTCGACCTCCTCGGCCTCGGGCAGGACTGCGATGGTCGCGGTCGAGGTGTGGATCCGGCCCTGCGACTCGGTCTCGGGAACCCGCTGGACCCGGTGGGTTCCCCCCTCGAACTTGAACACCGAGTAGGCCCCGTCGCCCTTGACGCCGAGCGTGACCTCCTTGAAGCCGCCCACCTCGGACACCGACTGCGAGAGGACCTCGGTGGAGAAGCCGCGCTCCTCGGCGTAGCGGGTCAGCATCTTGTAGAGATCGCCGGCGAATAGAGCCGCCTCGTCCCCCCCGGTCCCGGCCCTGATCTCGACGATCACGCTCTTGTCATCGTTCGGGTCCCGCTCCACCATCGCCAGCCGGATCTCCTCTTCGAGCTCCTCCAGCCGCGCCGGCGCCTCGTCGGCGACCTTGCGCAATTCGGCGTCCTCGCCCTCGGCGAGCAGCTCCCGCGCTCCTTCGAGATCGTCTTTCAGGGTCGCGTACTCCGCCGCCAGCTCGCGGGCCGGCTGCAGCTCCCGGTACTCGCGCCCCACCTCGGCGTACCGCTCCCGGTCGCCGATCACGGCAGGGTCAGACATCTGTCCCTCCAGCTCGGAAAACCGCGCCTCTATCTGCTCGACGAGCTGCTCGATCATGCACACAAGATAGCCGCGCCTAGGCGACTATCTCGATGTGCTGCTGCTTCGCGGCCTCCTCGGGATTCTCCCGAGCCAGCACCGCGTTCAAGGAGGCGATCGCTACCGCCAGCTGATCCTCGTCGGGCTCGCGGGTGGTCAGGTTCTGCAGCATCAACCCCGGCCACATCACCGCCCTCACCCAGCGTTTGCGGCGGTTCTTGCCGGCCCACTTGATCACCTCGTAGGAGAGGCCGGCGATCAGCGGGATCCCGAGAATCCGCGACAGCACCAACCAGTACCAGGCGGGCAGGCCGATCGGGGCGAAGACGAAGATCGCCAAGACCATCACGATCAGCAGGAAGCTGGTGCCACAGCGCGGGTGCAGCCGCGAGTAGAGCTTGGCCCGGGCAGGCACCAACTCGTCTTCGGCCTCGTAGCAGGAGATCGTCTTGTGCTCGGCGCCGTGATACTCGAAAACCCGACGCAGGTCGGGCATGCGGCTGATCGCAGCGATGTAGCCGATGAAGAGCCCGGTTCGCAGTACTCCCTCAATCAGCCAGAAGAGGAACGGCGAGCCGAGCTGGTCCTTGATCAGGCTGGTGAGGCCGACCGGGACGACGAAGAAGAGGCCGACCGAGAGCAGCAGCGAGAAGGCGATGGTCAGGCCCCAGACCCAGCCGCCGATCTCCTCCTTCCCGCCCTCCTCGCCCTCCTCCATCTGCGCGTTGGCGGAGATCGCCAGCGCCTTGAAGCCGATCTTCATCGACTCGCCGAGGGCGACGATGCCGCGCAGCACGGGCAGGCGCCAGATCCGGTGACGCTGGGCCCACGGAACCAGCTTCTCGGACTCGATTTCGATCTGGCCCTCGGGTGTGCGCACAGCCACCGCCCAGACCGAAACGCCGCGCATCATCACTCCCTCCAGAACCGCCTGCCCACCGACCGGCGCGTCGCGCTTGGCGACGAGGGCGCCGTCGGGCATGCGGAGCGCGTCCCCTCCACCGTTGGCGGAGGAAACTTGGGATGCCTGTGCCGAGCCCGCCGGCGGGCTCACCGGTTACTTCCCGGCCCTGTGCTTAGCGGCGCGGCGCTGGAAGCGCTCGACGCGGCCACCGGTGTCAACCAGCTTTTGCTTGCCGGTATAGAACGGGTGGCACTCGGAGCAGAGCTCTACATGAAGATCGTCCTTGGTGGATCGGGTGTAGAACTGGTTACCGCACGAGCAGCGCACGTTGGCAAGCGCGTAATCGGGGTGAATTCCAGTCTTCATCTCCTCTAAGTCTAGAGGAGTGCGCAAGTGCTGCCGATACCACCAGGTGAGAACCGCCGGGCCGACGCGGCAAACCGACCAGATGCGCGCTCTGCGGACCGCTCTCGCAGCGGTGCTGTTCGGCGGAGCGGTTCTCCTCATGCTCCACGACTGGCTGGGAATCGGCGGCTCCGGCCTCGATTTTGCCGTCAACGGCCCCCTCTATGACGCGGTGGTCCTCAGCGCCGGTCTCGCCTGTGTCCTCAAGTCGCTCGGGGCCGGGCGCGAGCGTTCCGCCTGGCTGGCGATCGCGGCGGCGGTCCTCGCCGGGGGTGCCGCCGAGATCTACTGGACCGCGTTTCTCCAAAACAACCCCTCGGCCCCCTACCCGTCGCCCGCCGACATCGGCTATCTCGCCTTCTACCCGCTGGCGGCGGCCGGCGTCTACCTGCTGATCCGCGAGCGGGCCCGCGAACTCGACTGGCGGCTCTGGATGGACGGGCTGATCACCGCCCTCGGCACCGCCACTCTGGGCACGGCAATCGTCTTCGAGTACGTCGCCGACCGGACCAGCGGCACTGCGCTGCAGGTGACGACGACGCTCGCCTACCCGCTCGGCGACATCCTGATGCTGGCGCTGGTGGTCGGCGTCGTCGCGCTCACCCGCTGGCGCCCCGGGCGGACCTGGTCGCTTCTGCTTCTGGGCCTGGGCGCGCTCGTAGTCGCCGACATCGCCTTCACCCTGCAGTCGACCGGCGGCATTCCGGGCGGCGACTGGATCGAACCGGTCTACGTTCTCGGGGCGGTCTGCATCGGCGCCGAGGCCTGGCAGCCGCGCGCAGCGAAGATCCAGCCCGCGGCCCGCTTCGACGGCTGGCGGGAGTTGATGGTGCCGAGCTTCTTCGCGGTGGTGATGATCGGACTCTTCGCGATTCAGTACTCCAAGGCCGGCAGCGGGCTGACCGCGATCCTGACGGCGGCGACGATGCTCGCCGTGATCGCTCGGCTGGCGATCAGCGTGCGCGAGAACAAGCACCTGCTCGAGCAGGTGCGGACCGATCAGCTGACCGGGCTCGGCAACCAGGGGGGGATGCAGGTGGACCTGGCGGCTCGCTGCGAGCGGGCGGGCGAGGAACCGGCGACCCTGCTGCTGCTCGACCTGAACCGGTTCAAGCGCTTCAACGACACCTTCGGTCACCCGGCCGGCGACGAGATGCTGTCCCGGCTGGGGCGTCAGCTGCGCGACGCGGTCGGAGCGGAGGGGTCCGCCTACCGCATCGGCGGCGACGAGTTCGCCGTCCTGATCGGGTGCGGGACGGATCTCCAGGACATGGTCTCCAAGCGGGCCGCCGAATCCCTTACCGCGCGCGGTAAGGGCTTTGAACTGAGCGCCTCCTGGGGCGCCGTCTCGATTCCCACCGAGGCCGAGACGCCAGGCGCCGCGATGCAGCTGGCCGACGTGCGGATGTACGCGCAGAAGGAGTCGCGCCGCCTTTCTCACCACGATGGGATCGAGATCGAGGGCGCCGACGTCGAGGTGCGCTCAGAACGTCCGCGAGACGGCAAAGCCCTCGAGCAGCGCAAGTAGAACCGCCGTCACCTCGGCCCGGCTGGCCGGGTCGTCTGAGCGGGCCACCAGCATCGCCGCCTCATCGAGCGCGCCGAGCAGCAGGTGCGCCATCGGCTTCACCGGCAGCGGGCGGATCTCGCCCGCCTCGATCGCCGCGGTGAGGCTGGCCTCGATCAGGCCGAGACCGTTGGCCGCGGCAATCTCGCGCCAGCGATCCCAACCCAGCACCGCGGGAGCGTCGTGGAGAGCGATCCGCTGCAGCTCCGGCTCGGCGCACTCATCGAGGAAGGCCTCGACCCCGGCCTTCATCGCCTCCAGCGGGCTCTCCAGCTCCGAGCCGAGCACGACCCTGGCGACGCGCTCGGTCGACTCCGCCTCGAGGCGCTCGTAGACGGCCTCGAGCAGCTCGGCCTTGCCGCCAAAGTGGTGGTAGAGAGCGCCGCGGGTGACCCCAGCCGCGCGCACTATCTCCTCGGTTCCCACCCCGTCGTAGCCGCGCTCGGTGAAGAGGCGACGGGCGGCGGCCATCAGCGCCCCTCTCGTCGCCTCCGCCCGCTCCGCCTGGGTGCGGGCGCCCTTGCCGCTTTTTGCCCTTTCTGGATTGACATTCATACAGTCTGTATGTTACTTAGAATCGCCAATAAATGAACTGCTCCAGCACCCATTTCATGCGCTAACGCGATCCAGCACCCATTTCGTCGTGCTAGCGCGAATTCCACCCGGGAGGACGGAAGATGACCGACGATATGCACCAACGCAAGGAAATCGAGTTGCCGGCGGGGCGGATTCGCTACCGCGAGGCTGGAGCCGGCGAGCCGGTTGTCTTCGTCCACGGTTATCTCGTCGACGGGCGCCTCTGGGACGCGGTGGTCGACAGGCTCGCGGACCGCTTCCGCTGTATCGCCCCCGATTGGCCGATGGGCTCGCAGCAGATCGCGATGAATCCCGCGGCCGACCTCTCCCCTCCCGGCATCGCGGCGACGATCGCCAGCCTGCTCGAGGCTCTCGAGCTCGACGACGTCACCATCGTCGGCAACGACTCCGGCGGCGCCATGTCCCAGGTCCTGGTCACCCGCCACCCAGAGCGGATCGGCCGCCTCGTCCTGACCAACTGCGACACCCACGAGAACTTCCCGCCCGGGATCTTCAAGGCGATGCCGCCCCTGGCCAAGCTGCCCGGCGGGATGATCGCCCTCGCGGCGCCGTTCCGAATCGGCGCCGTCGCGCGGCGCGCCTTCCGGCCCTTCGCCAGAACTCGAATCCCCGACGATCTCGTCGCTTCCTGGCTGGCGCCCGCGATCGGCGACCGCGGCGTCATGCACGACCTCAAGAAGGTCACGGCCGGGATGAACAAGCGCTACACGCTGGAGGCGGCGGCGAAGCTGCGCGGCTCCGAGCTCCCGATCCTGCTGACCTGGGCGCCCGGCGACAAGTACTTCCCGATCTCCTACGCAGAACGCCTTGCGACCGAAGCCGCGAACGCCCGGATCGTCCAGATCCCGGACTCGAAGACGTTCGTCCCGCTCGATCAGCCACAGCGGCTGGCCGAAGAGATCGCGCAGTTTGCAGAGTCCGCTTAGCAGCAAGCGAACACGCGTTCCCAGAAATTCGCAAAGTGCAGGTTCTTCGTCCGATAGGAGAGGGAATCTTTCGCGACCCCCCTACAGGACGGAGAGCTATGGACAAGCAAATCTTCGACCAGGACCGACCCAGGAGCACCATGGCACAGCGACTCGACGAAGCCTTCGCCGGCTGCGACCAGTGGACGCTGGCACCGCCGACTCAGCGGCGGAGCAGCCTCGACTTCAGTCCCCGTGCGTCGAGCTCCTCGAGGATCATCGGCAGCGCCGCGGCGGTGCGCTCCCAGGAGCCCGGCGCACTGTAGTAGTCGGCGTCGTGCAGCAGCAGAATGTCCCCGGCCGTGGCGCCGGCAGTCAGCCGACGCACGATCGACGCCGGCGTCGCCCGCCTCGCCCAATCCCTGCCCCACTGTGACCACAGGACGGGCCGCCAGCCACGACTTCGGATCGCGCGCAGCCCAACTGCGCTGAAGATCCCGTAGGGGGGCCGGTAGTCGCCGATCGCCTGACCGCTCGCCTCCTCGATCGCCGCCTTGGCGCGGTCGGCGTCTTCCAATAGCGCCCGCGCCCCGAGCCGCAGCTGATTGCGGTGGCGGTGGCAGTGCAGCTCGACCCGGTGGCCGGCCGCGACTATCTCCGCCGCCAGGGCCGGGCGCCGCACGACCTGCTCTCCGGCCAGAAAGAAGGTCGCCTGGGCGCCGGCATCGCGCAACGTCTCGAGCACCGCCGGGGTCCCTTGCGGATGGGGGCCGTCGTCGAAGGTGAG
>DATAIY010000311.1:0-3818 GCA_036262475.1 Solirubrobacterales bacterium | reverse complement strand
CTGCTGGTGGGTCGCGCCCTGCTCTCGCTGGCCGGGCGACGATCCTGGTCGTGGCTGGAGCCGGCGGTCGGGTTCGGCGCGGTCCTCACCGTCACCGGAGCGCTGGCGCGGGCGCCGGGCCACGGGACCAGCGCCACGCTCGGCGTCGTCGCCCTGATCATCGTCGCCGCGGCGATCGCCGCACGGCACCGCTACAGCGCCGCTGGCGCGCTGCGGACTGGGCTGCCGGTCGCGCTCGTGATCCTCGTCGTGCTGGCGATCCCGTTCGCCGTCAGCGGCCGTTGGGGACTGCTCGGGGTCGGCTTCAACAACGACCTCGGCCTGCACCTTGCCTGGGCCGAGTGGCTGCGCAGCGGCTTCGGCCCGGCGCCGGACCCGGGCTACCCGCTGGGGCCCCACGGACTGGCGGTGGCTATCGCGGCGGTTCCGGGGATCGGCCTCGGCCAGGCCTTCATCGGCGAGATCGTCGCGATTGGCGTCCTCACCGGCCTGACCGCGCTCGGCGCCCTCACGGGAATGCGGCCCTGGCGCCGGGTTCTCGCCGCGACGATGGTCGCGGTGCCCTACCTGGCCGCCTCCTACTTCGCCCAGGACGCCTTCAAGGAGACCGCCGAGGCGCTCTTCGTCCTCGCCTTCGCGGTGTTCCTGCTCGCGCCCGGGGCGCCGCCGACGGGCTCTTGGTCCCGGCTGCGCTTCGCCCTGGCGCCGCTGGCGCTGGCCGGCGGCATCTTCTTCTCCTACAGCTTCGCCGGGATCGCCTGGCCACTCGCGATCCTCGCCCTCTGGAGCCTGACCGTGCCGGCGGTGCGGCGGGCGCTGCGCCCGCGGGCGCTGCTGCGCTTCCTGCTGGCGCCGGCGACGCTGCTGGCGATCGCGGTCCTGGCCGGACTCGCGATCGGGCTGACGATCGTCGGTCCGTTCGGGTTCGCCAGCGGCTTCAACAAGGTCGCCGGCAGCAGCACCTACGGCCCGGTCTCACCGCTGGAGGCGCTGGGGGTCTGGCCAACGTCGAACTACCGCCTCGACGCCGCCGGCGGCGCCCAGCTCACCGGGCTGGTGGGAACGATCGCCGTGCTGGCGCTGCTGGTCGGGGTCGCCTGGTGGGTCGAGCGCCGCGAAGCGACGATCCCCCTCGCCCTCGGCGCCTGCGCCGTCCTCTACCTCGTCTCGCTCCCCTTCAGCGGCGACTACTCCCAGGCCAAGGCTCTGATGATCGCCGCCCCCCTGGCGATGCTGGTGGCGATCCGCCCCCTGCTCACCGAATTCCCCGGCCGACGGGCCGAAAATCCGTCTATATCAGCGGAAATCGGCCCATCGACGGAGAGGTTTGGGGGCCTCGTACGAGTTGGGTGGGCGGTGCTGGCAGTGGCGTTCGTGGGCGGGAGCTTGTACTCGACTTTCCTGGTGTTGCGGGATGCTCCCGTGGGGCCGGCGGGACACGGGGCCGAGCTGGAGGCGTTCGGACCGATCGTCCACGGCAAGCCGGTGCTCTACGCCGGCCAGGACCGCTACGCGGCCTACGACCTGCTCGGAGCCGACACCCACGTGCCGCTGGTCGAGTTCCCCGACCCCGCCGTCTCCCCCAGCTCGGAAAAGCCGTTCGACACCGGCGACGCCTACAGCCCGATCGACTTCGACTCCTTCGGGCGGGGAACGCTCGACCGCTTCCCGTACGTGATCACCAGCCGGGCGGCCTGGAACAGCCAGGCGCCGCCCAACTTCAAGCGGATCGCCGACACCCCGTCCTACGTGCTCTGGAAGCGGACGGGCCCGACCCCCGAAAACCGCCACGTCCTGCTCGAGGGGGCCGAGGCGGCTGCCCACGCCGGCTGCGCATCGCCGGAGATCCGCCTTCTGCTGGCCAACTCCGGCCGCGCCTCGCTCTTCCCCGGCGCCGTGATCGGGCCCAAAGGCGCCTGGGACGCCGGCAGCGTGTTCGGGACCGGCGCCCAGACCTCGCAGCGGCTGAACCTGCCGGCGGGAGAGTGGAACCTCTCGATCCAGTACTTCTCCCCGATCGACTTGACCCTCACCGCCCCGGGCTTCCGCGAGCCGCTGGCGGCGGCGCTGGACGGTCAGCGGCCGAACACGATCAGCCTCGGCAACAACGGCCAGTACTGGCCCGCCGGTCGCTATGAGAGCAAGGGCGGCAAGACCCGGTTCACGCTCTCCAGCGCCGACGCCAGCGCCCTGCAGAGCCTCAGCGGCTACGACGGCAAGGCCTACGTCGGCGAGCTCGTCGCGGTTCCCGCCAAGCCCCACCGCATCGTCCCGCTCAGCAAGGCCTGCAACGGCTGGATCGACTGGTACGAATCCGAAGAATCGCCCTGAGCGGGCGCGCGTCAGGTGGCCTTGGCGGCCATGCGCTCGGGACTGACGCGCACTACATCCCAGACCAGGCCCAGCTTCTCGAGGCCGTCGATTACCAGGGCCGAGATGTCGAGCTGGTAGCGGCCGAGGCCGTGGGTGGCGGAGGTCGGGAAGGCGTGGTGGTTGTTGTGCCAAGCCTCGCCGAAGGTCGGGATCGCGATCAGGGCGAGGTTTCGCGACTGGTCGGTCGTCTCGAAGTCGCGGTTGCCGAAGACGTGGCAGAGCGAGTTGATGCTGTAGGTGAAGTGATGGAGGACGAAGACGCGGACGAGGCCGCCCCACAGCAGGCCGGTGAAGGCGGCGAAGAGGGTGCCGCCGATCACCCAGCCGAGCGCGAAGGGAACCAGCAGGCCGCCGATCGCCCAGTAGATGAAAGTGCGATCGACCCAGCTGATCGTCGGGTCTTTGAGCAGGTCCGGCGCGAAGCGCTCCTTGTTGCCACGCTGGGTGTGAATGAAGAGCCAGCCCATATGGGCGTGGAAGAGGCCCTCCATGGCGCCGCGCCAGCCGACCCCGTGGTCGATGTGGGGGCTGTGCGGATCCCCCTCCTGGTCGGAGAAGGCGTGGTGCTTGCGATGGTCGGCGACCCAAGAGATGACCGGGCCCTCGATCGCCGCCGAGCCGAGGATCGCCAGCAGCCCGTGCAGCCACTTCGAGGTCTTGAAGGCGCGGTGGGTGAGGTGGCGGTGGAAGCCGACCGTGATTCCCAGCCCGGTGAGGAGATACAGCCCCAGGAAGAGGAAGATGTCGCTCCAGTGCAGGGCCTTGCCCCAGACCTGCCAGGCGGCGAGGCCGAGCGCCACGAACGGGATCAGGGTCACCAGGCCGGTGATGATCCGGTCGCGCGTCTCGTTCTCGACGGGCTGGATGTCTGAGGGCAGTGGCCCAGCGGTTGCGGACATGGGCGCGATCATACGGATCGAAGCTGAAGAATATATGGGGGAACCGCTCGGGGTTTGTCGAGCACCCGCGCCCGGGTGGCTCAAACCGGCGACCCCCGGCGCGTCGATAGGGTTCGCGACGATGGCGTTCGCAAACACCGCTCCGCTGCGGCGGGAGATCGAGACCCGGCTGCCCGAGCGACCCTTCACGGTCGAGTTCTGGGACGGCACCAAACTCCCCTCGACGACCGGCGAAGGCCCCACCTTCAGCGTCCGCTCGCCGCGCGCCGCGGCCCAGGTGCTGCGGGCGCCGGGACAGCTCGGCCTCGGCCGCGCCTATGTCAGCGGCGAGCTCGAGGTCGACGACATCGACGCCGTGATCGAACTGCTCGACGGCTGGAAGCCGCCCTCGCTGGACGGCGCCGAGCAGCAGCGCCCGCTTGTCGGCGCCGTCCAGCGAGGGCGGCTTCCAGCCGTCGAGCAGTTCGATCACGGCGTCGATGTCGTCGACCTCGAGCTCGCCGCTGACATAGGCGCGGCCGAGGCCGAGCTGTCCCGGCGCCCGCA
>DATAIY010000310.1:0-1636 GCA_036262475.1 Solirubrobacterales bacterium | reverse complement strand
GCCCTCAGCTGAGTCCTCGCGAACGCATTTCTTCCCGCATACCGGGAACAAGTGCGTCCGAGCGCCGATTTCCCCCGAGGGAACATCTGTTCGCCTGCGTAGAATCGGTCTCAGTGGCTGCTTCAGAACGAATCGTGATCTCGGGGGCCCGGGAGCACAACCTAAAGGACATCGACGTCGAGCTGCCTCGGGACGCGCTGATCGTGATCACTGGGCTCTCGGGGTCCGGCAAGTCGAGCCTGGCCTTCGACACGATCTACGCCGAGGGCCAGCGCCGCTACGTCGAGTCGCTCTCGTCCTACGCGCGCCAGTTCCTCGGCCTGATGGAGAAGCCGGACGTCGACTCGATCGAGGGGCTCTCGCCGGCGATCTCGATCGACCAGAAGACGACCTCGCGCAACCCGCGCTCGACGGTCGGCACCGTGACCGAGATCTACGACTACCTGCGGCTGCTCTGGGCGCGGATCGGCGTCCCGCACTGTCCCACCTGCGGCGAGCTGATCGCCGGCCAGTCCCAGGAGCAGATCGTCGACCGGCTGATGACGCTCGAGGACGGAACCAAATTCATGGTCATGGCCCCGGTCGTGCGCGGGCGCAAAGGCGAGTACGGGAAATTGATGGAGCAGATGCGGCTCGAGGGCTACTCGCGTGCCAAGGTCAACGGCGAGCTGTTGCGACTCGACGAGGAGATCGTCCTCGACAAGAAGTTCAAACACGACATCTCGGTCGTCGTCGACCGGCTGGTGATGAAAACGGACCTGCGCCGGCGACTCTCGGAGTCTGTCGAGGCCGCCGCCGGCCTCGCCGCCGGCCTGATCGAAGTCGAGATCCTGGGCGACAAGAAGGCCGAGCCGCTGCTCTTCTCCGAGCAGTTCGCCTGCCTCAACTGCGGCACCTCGATCCCCGAGCTGGAGCCGCGGATCTTCTCCTTCAACTCCCCCCACGGCGCCTGCGAGCGCTGCCACGGGCTCGGCTTCCAGCGGGTCATCGACCCCGAGCTGGTCGTCCCCGACCCAACTCTCTCGCTCGCCGAGGGCGCCCTGCAGCCGTGGAACCGCGGCATCACCGCCTACTGGAAGCGCCTGATTGCCGCTGTCGCCGAGGAGTACGGCGTCGACGCCGACAGGCCCTGGTCGAAGCTGAAGCACTCCGATCAGGAGATCTTCCTCTATGGCACCGGCGAGGATCGCCACCTCGTCACCTACACCAACCGCTTCGGCCGCCGCCGCTCCTACAAGGTCCGCTTCGAGGGCATCGTCAACAACCTCCAGCGCCGCTACGAGGAGACCGACTCCGAGACCAACCGCGAGCGGATCGAGGGCTACATGGCGGAGCAGCCATGCCCACAGTGCGAAGGCGCCCGGCTGCGGCCGGAGAGCCTCGCGGTCAAGGTCGGCGGCATCAGCATCGCCGAGTACAGCGACCTCTCGGCCCACGCCGCCGCCGAGTGGATCGCCGCACTGGAGATGAACGACACCGAGAGGGCGATCGCGCGGCTGATCGTGCGCGAGATCACCGAACGGCTCGCCTTCCTCGAGAACGTCGGCATCGGCTACCTCTCGCTCGCCCGCAGCGCCCGCTCGCTCTCCGGCGGCGGCGTGGGCCGAGAGGTCGCTGTACTCGGCGATGCTGATGC
>DATAIY010000309.1:0-4897 GCA_036262475.1 Solirubrobacterales bacterium | reverse complement strand
GGTCACACACCATGTCCCAATGGACGGCCGAGCTGTTCTCGCCGCCGGTCTCGGGATACGACATTCCGATGGCCAGGTGGACGGTGCCGCCGATCTTCTCGTCGAGCAGGACCTCGCGGGTGCCGCGGTCGATTCCGTAGTTGGTGCCGATCCCCAGCTCGCCGAGGCGGCGAGCGCCCTCGTCGCTGTCGAGCAGCTTCAGCAGGTACTCCTCGCCGCGCTCGGCGCTGGCGTCGACGACCCTGCCCGCTTCGAAGCGGAGGTGGACGCCGGAGACCTCGCGTCCGCCGATCACGGCCGGCAGGTGGAAGCTGACCTCGCCCTCGACCGAGTCCTCGATGGGGCCGGTGAAGAACTCGCCGTCAGGCATGTTGTTGCGGCCGTCGCAGGGGATGAACTTGCGGCCGGCGATGCCGAGGCTGATGTCGGTGCCCGGCGCCGTCACCCGCACCTCCTCGTGCCCCTCGATCCACTCGGCCAGGCGCGCGGTCTCCTCTGAGGCTTGCCGCCAGGCGCTCAGCACATCGCCGTCGCCCGCCAGGCAGGCGCTGTAGTAGAAGTCCTCGTAGTCGGCCAGGCTCATCTCGGCCTCCGAGGCGTAGGCGCTGGTCGGGTACAGCGTGTAGCACCAGCGAAAGTCGCCCTCGGCGCTGCGCTTCATCGCCCGCGTCATCAGGTCTCCGGTGACCGACTGGCGCAGGGTCTGGCGCTCGGGAGCGACGCCGGAGAGCTCGCGAGTGTTGGTGCTGGCGCCGACGGCGATGCGCACGTCGGCGTTGTCGACCATCCACTCCGCGAACGGGGAGATCCATTCCAGCTGAGCGGTGCTGGCGTGCTTGAAATAGGCGGCGATCTGTCCCTCGAGGGCGACATTCAGAACCGGGTTGGCGCCCGCTTTCAGGACCTCCTCGTAGACAGCCAAAAGCAGCGGCGCGGCGGCGCTCTCACCGTCGATCGAGACGACCTCGCCCTCCTTCACCTCGGTCGAGTAGCCGACCAGAATCTTCGCCAGCCCAACCGTCCTCGGATCACCGCTGCTCATTCGCCGTCTCCTCCCTCGCGCGCCGGGAGCACCGGTTCGCGCTTCGCTCGTTCGGGCTCATCATCACCGGAAGTCTCGCTCACTCGCTCCGCGCTCAAGCGAGCTGGTGGTCATCGCCATGAAGATCGCGTGGAAGCGCGGGTCCTCGGTCAGCTCGGGATGGAACGCGCAGGCCAGCACGCTGCCTTCGCGGATCGCCACCGGGTGCCCCTCGTAGGAGGACAGCACCTCGACGTCAGGGCCGTGGCGCTCGACCCAGGGGGCGCGGATGAAGACCGCCCGCAGCGGCTCGTCGCCGATCCCGTCGATGGCGAGGTCGGCCTCGAAGCTCTGCAGCTGGCGCCCGAAGGCGTTGCGCTTCGCCGTCGCGTCGATGAAGCCGAGGTGCTCGGCGTCGCAGACGATCAGCCCGGCGCAGGTGCCGAGGATCGGCAGTCCGGCCGCGTGGTGGGCGCGCAGGGCCGGCTCCAGCCCGGACGAGTCGATGCCTTTGACGATCGTCGTGCTCTCGCCCCCGGGAATGATCAGCCCGTCGAGGCCGGCCATGTCGGCGGCGGTGCGGACCTCGGATGCCTCGGCGCCGAGCTGGCGCAGGGCGCGGGCGTGTGCCTCGAAATCGCCCTGGAGCGCTAGGACACCGACGTGCAGCTCAGGCTCCGCGATTCTGGAGGAGAGCGTCCGCGGCCGCCAGATCGCCGATCTCGAGCCCGGGCATCGCCTCGCCCAGCCCGATCGAGGCGGCCGCGACCCGCTCGGGATCGTTGAAGTGGGTGGTGGCCTCGACGATCGCGCGGGCGCGGCGCTCGGGGTCGGCGCTCTTGAAGATCCCGGAGCCGACGAAGTTGCCCTCGGCGCCGAGCTGCATCATCAGCGACGCGTCGGCCGGGGTCGCAATGCCGCCGGCGCAGAACAGCGGCACCAGCAGGCGCCCCGCGGCGGCGACCTCCTGGACGACCTCCAGGGGCGCCTGGTGCTCCTTGGCGGCGGCGGCCAGTTCCTCCGGGCGCAGCTGTGCGAGTCGCTTGATCCCAGAGGTGATCTCCCGCATGTGGCGCACCGCCTCGACCACGTTGCCGGTCCCGGCCTCGCCCTTGGACCGGATCATCGCCGCCCCCTCGCCGAGCCGCCGCAGCGCCTCGCCGAGGTTGGTCGCGCCGCAGACGAAGGGAACCTCGAAGGCGAGCTTGTCGATGTGGTTGCGCTCGTCGGCCGGGGTCAGGACCTCGGACTCGTCGATGTAGTCGACTTCGAGCGCTTCCAGCACCTGGGCCTCGGCGAAGTGGCCGATCCGCGCCTTCGCCATCACCGGGATGCTGACCGCCTCCTGGATGCCCTTGATCATCGCCGGATCGGACATCCGGGCGACGCCGCCGTCGCGGCGGATGTCGGCCGGAACCCGCTCCAACGCCATCACCGCACAGGCGCCCGCGTCCTCGGCGACCTTCGCCTCCTCCGCCGTGACCACATCCATGATCACCCCGCCCTTCAACATCTCGGCAAGGCCAGTCTTCAGTCGGAAAGTCGCTCGCTCGCTCATCCCAGCCATCTTACGGGGCCGCAGCGGCTGACCGGCGGATGGCCCGCCGGTCTTCGCTCGCTGCCGCTACTTCACCTTGTAGGCGCGGATGCGGTCTTTGTGGGCTGCTTCGTCACGGGCGTACAGACCGTGCGCGAGCGCCTGGACCAGGGCCATCAATGCTGTGTTGGAGCGCGCGAAGGAAGGGCTGTTGGACGAGAAGTAGAGGGTCAGCTCAGCGTGCTCTCCGACCTCCGACATGGTCGCGTCGGAGATCGCCAGGGTGTGGGCGCCGCGATGGACGGCGAGCTTCATCGCCCGCAGCAGCAGTGGATGCGCACGACCGGCGGAAAGGGTGATGACCAGCGTGCTTTCGTCGATCCGGCCGAGGCGCTGCAGGGATTCGCCCCCGGTGCTGGCGACGATCTCGGCGCGGATGTCGAGCAGGCTGAGGATGTGACGAAGGTAGCTGGCGAAGAAGGCCATCTGGTCGACGCCGACGATGACGATGCGCTGTGCCGTGGCGAGCGCCGAAACCGAGGCTTCGACCTGCTCCGGCGTCAGCTTGCGCGCGGTTTCCTCGAGGTTCGCGTAGTCGGCGCTGAGCGAGCCCTCGAGCTCGGAGTGGTCGAAGGAGAAGAGGGCGCCTCCGTTGGCGACTCCGTTGCCGGCGATCGTCGCGCGGTACTCCTCGATCGCCGCCTGCTGGAGCTCGGGATAGCCCTCGAAGCCGAGGGCCTGGGAGAAGCGCACCACCGTCGATGAGGAGGTGCTCGCTCTCCTGGCCAGCTCCTCGGCGGTGAGGAATGCAGCCTCGTCGAGATGGTCGACGATGTAGCGGGCAACGTCTTTCTGGGAGCGCGAGAACTCGTCGAAGCGCTCCTGGATGTAGTCGGACAGGCTCTTGAGTTGGGGGGAGTTCGTCGCGGTCTTGGTCACGCCGGTCCATTTCGCCGAGCCTCACCTTTTCCCTTCTGTGGACCTCGCACTTTGTCGCTGCGGCTTTCGCCCGCCGATCTGGTTGGATGGTCCGTAGCGATGACGCTCGCACAGGCGCTGCGCCTCACCAACACCAACATGATCGCCTTCGATCTCGTGCTCGGGAGCGCCGCGATCGCCGCCCCGGCGAGCACCCTGAAGCTCCTCGGCCACGATGAGCCTTCGCCTGACGCGACCCACCTGTTCCGGCGCTGCGGGCCGATCTGGCTGACCTTCGCCGCCGCCCACGCGGTCGCGGCGCGGCGCGGAAAGCCGGGCGACTGGCAGGCCCTGGCCTGGCTGCGGGGCACCGAGATCGCGACCGACGCTCTCTGGGCGGAGTCGCCCGCGATCAGCCGGCCGGGCGCCAAGCTGGGCCTGCGCCTCGCCGGCGTGGCCAATCTTGCGATGGCGGCGGGATTCGCCTGGATGGCCAGGCGTTGACGTGGGACAGTTCGACGGTCAGCCCAGCATTCGCTGGAGTCTGCGCGGGCTCAACGAAGAGGGCGACGAGACCTGGCTGATCCGCGGCATCGCCCGCAAGCTCTACCACTGCCCCGGCTGCCACGGTGGAGTCGAGGTTGGCGACGAGCACACGATCGTCCAGTTCGTGCACCGGCTGGGGGGGACAGACCATCACCACTGGCACCGGCAGTGCGCGGAAGAGCTGCTGATACCCGAGCTGGGCAACCTGCGACGGGTTCCCGCCTCGGAGTCGAGCCAGTCGCGGTTGGAGGCTCGCGGCCGGGTCAAGTCCGGTCGCCGGCGCCGCTAGCGTGAGCCGCCGGCGCAAGCTGATCTCGATCTACTCGCGGATCGGCCGCACCTACTGGTCGCGCGGGCCCTCGCTGCTCTTGCTCGCCGTGATCGTCTTCGTCCCGCTCGGGCTGGTCGACGCGCTCGCTGTTGAAGTCGACCTCAACTCCCTCGACGTCAGGAGCGGCCTCAAAGTCGCCGCCCTGATCGCCGCCGTCTCCGCCGTCACCGTCACCGGCCTACTCGGCGAGGTCTTCTACAGCGGCGCCGTCGCAATCTCGCTCACCCACCCCGAGCACGAGCAGCCGCCGTCGCTCTCCGAGATTGCTCGCCGTCTCAACTACGTCCGGCTGATCCTCGTCGACATCGTCTACGTGGCGATAGTCCTCGTCGGCATGGTGGCGGTGGTGGTTCCGGGCGTGCTGGCCTTCGTCTGGTTCGGCCTCTCCGGCCCGGTCGTGGAGCTTGAGGACCGCACCGTCCGTGGCGCCCTGGCCCGCAGCTGGCGGCTGGTGCACCACAACTTCTGGCTGGTCTTCCTGGTTCTGGTTCCGGTCGAGCTGGTCGGCGACGCGATCGGCGAAGCGCTCGCCGGACTCGTCCAC
>DATAIY010000308.1:0-2709 GCA_036262475.1 Solirubrobacterales bacterium | reverse complement strand
AGCTGACGCCTACGCCTGCCGGAACGTGCCGCTGCCCCTCGCGAACGGGTAGCTCTGCACGGACACATATCTCCGAGGCCACGGGAGCGGTCCCCGCGGATTCTTCGCTATCGGCGAAGGGTGAAGTAGCTGTGCGGGGGGTCGAAGGGCTCGGAGGGGCTCCCCTTCTGGGGTGTGCGGGTGTGCGTGCACAGGCGCACGAGTAGGGCCCGGAAAGTCATCAATTGCAGGAAGTGTTGTGGGGGTCGCGACGACCGATACCGGGCGGGCGACATCGACCAGATCGTCGTCGCCGGGATGATGACCAGCATGTGCGTCGACGCCACGGTCCGCGCCGCCGTCCACCTCGGCTTCGAGGCGACCGTCGTCCACGACGCCTGCGCCGCCCCCGACCTCGAGTTCGGCGGCGTCTCGGTCCCGGCCGAGGCGGTCGCCGCCGCCTTCCTCGCCGCGCTCGCCGACAGCTACGCCAGCGTGGTCAGCGCCGACCAGCTGCTCGGCGACTGAGCGGCCCTCGCCGCGACTATCGCCGGCTTCGCATTGCCATCTGAGGGCGAGCATCGGCCAGGTCCCCCGCGGGGACGACAGACCGCGACCGGCGCGGTCGCCCGGCGAACGGGCTCGAGTCGCTCCGGGGTACCGCTTTCAGTTCGTCCTCGCGCGCCCGCCGACTGTCGACGAAATCCTCGAGGGAGGCGCGCACCACATGGGCGGCGGAGCCGAGTATCAGCAAGAGAAGGCCCGAGACGGGCGAGCCGACCAAGACCGCGAGCAGGGCGACGGCCATGATCAGGTAGAAGAAGCGAGGAAGCTCCTCCGCGAACCTCTCGAGCCTGTTCAGGTCTGCGCCAGTCATGTCTCTGGCAATGACTTCGGCGCTCGCAGTCCATTCCCTTTGGCTTCCACCTCCGCGGGGCACTCCGGCGCGGCATCAAGCCCGCACTACGACACCCACATATGCGCCCGACGGGAGTCGAACCCGCGACCTTCGGCTTGAAAGAGCACCAGATATGCCGTGCTAGGCACGACTTCGGTCGATTTCAGTCGATTTCGCTAGGCACGACTGCGCCTCTTTGGGCGCGTAATGACGGCAGAAATGAAGGATGGTCATCCTCACGACCGGACGACCTTGATCTGCTCCTCGCTGCACCAATTCAAGATGTTGAGATGTTTGACGCCGAAGTCTTCGCAGACCCCCGCGCGCCTGCGGCGCGTCAGTTCAGTTGTTCGATGATCAGGGAGGCGGCGACGGCGTGGGTGCCGCCGGCAAGTGCCGGTGCGGCAAGCGCGAGCATGGCCAAACCGAGCAGTGCGGCGGTGGGGAGCATCGGCCGATGTGTGAGCAAACGCATCGTTCAGTCCGGCCTGGCGGTCCAGTGGATGTGGCCGGTCGCGCATCCGACTTCGGCCACTTCGAACCATCCGCGAGCCTTCCCGTTCGGCTGGATCCGACCGGCGAACGTGACCTGGCGCTCCGGTTCACCCTCGGGGCTTCCTCTGGCGCTGAAGGCGTGCGGGCTGCCCGCGCCGACCGGGTGGGAGCCTTTGAGTTCGAAGGCGCCGTCGAGGACTTCGAGGCAATTCGAATAGGCCCAATCGACCGCTTCCAGCTTCTTGACGCTGGCATGGTCGAGGCAGTGCGGCCCGAGCGGGCAGCCTTTGCCGGTCAGTTCAAAGCCGACGTAGATCGGCAGGCCCCTGGTCTGGCCCGCGCTGACGTTTACCGCCTTGCCGGTGTAGGAGACGGTGTTCGCCGAGGCGATGGCGGGGACGGCGAGGCTTGCTGCGGCGACAGCGATAGCTGCGAGCTTGGCGAGCCCACCAGGCGACATCGTTCGACCTTAGCCCCGTCACCTGCGAAAAGCCAGCGATCCTTAAGTGGGAGCTGTCCCGGGCGAGCAGGCTCGGCGCGCCATGGCGGTTGAGGGGCCAGCGGGGCCGCGGCGTCCATCCCTGACGGAGCATCAGCCGTTCCTCTTCCCGGCTCATGCGACCGGCGCAGCCCTCCCTCCGCGACCCTCGGCACCAGCTCGGCATTCGCCGGGAACATCCTGGCCCTGCAGTCGATCTCCGTGAACAACGGCGTCTCCGTCAAAGGCAGGCTCTCGCCCGGAACGGGGCGGTCACGCTGATCAACGACACGGTCACGCGAGCCGCCTGCTCGGGCGGCGGTTCCGAAGGTGGCGGTGGCGGGCGTGGATGCACGACTCGGCGGAGTTCTGAGAAGGGGGCTGCAGATTCTTGCCTCCGTTTCCTATCGAGAAGGAAGGTCGCGGCCCAGTTTTCGTGACGCTGCGAACGGACCCCAGTGCGTCTCTCGTTCCGTTGGCAGCTGCGGCAGACGTACTCCCGGATCGGAGCGCGGCTGTCCAACTGGCTGGCAGACCTTCATCGCTTAAGTGGCGGGCTGGTTCGTTCGATAACAGCCACATGTCGCCGTCTTCTCCCCAGAGCAGGGCGCCCACCACCCCCGATCTGGGCACAGGTTCAAGGCGCCTCCGTTGGGCACTGCTGGGCATCGCATCGGTCGCGCTGACGGCACAGGCCGCTTCGGCGGCGTTTGACATTGGCGGCCAGACGTTGGCCGATGCCAACGGCCTGCTGATCTCGATCTCGATGTGCGCGGCAGCCCTGGCCGCCCTGCTCGCTGCAGCAGGCGCCCCGGTCCACCGGCTCGCCCGGCTGGTGATCAGCGTCGGGGTCGCCCTC
>DATAIY010000307.1:0-6900 GCA_036262475.1 Solirubrobacterales bacterium | reverse complement strand
GGAGAACACGTGTTCAACACCTAGCAGTTGATGGCCGCCCTCGACTCGACGGGTGTTTCGCCGAAATGCCCGTCCTGCCAGAGACAGGCGTGATGGGCCCATGGCGATGCGCACGTGCCTGCCCATGACCCCGCCGATGTGTTCCGGGCCTACATGTTCGTCTGCGAAGCCTGTGGATTCATCCGCCTCCACGCAGCACATGTTCTCGAGGGCAGCTAGCGCGGTCCCGATCTAGCGTGCTTACCGAGCACTTGTCGCTGCGGCGGCCGCGGGTCGCGGATGAGGAGGCCTATGGGGATCTCTTCCTCCGGCCGGAGCTGGGGGAGTGGCTTCGCCCCGAGCCGCTTCCTCCGTTCACAATCGCGGACTCCCGGGAGATGCTGCGCGAGGACATCCGGTTCTGGGGAGATCTCGGCTTCGGGCCGTGGGTGCTGATCGAGCGAGCGGGCGGGTCGTTCGTCGGTCGCGTCGGCCTGCGACGGACAGCGATCGAGAACGAATCGGCGGTCGAGCTGGTCTGGACCGTCGATCCCGACCGCCAGGGGCGGGGCTCCGCGACCGAGGCGGCGACGGCGGCGATCGAGCTGGCGAGGTCGGTCGGGCTCGACGAGGTCGTGGCGCTGACGCTGCCGGGCAATCGAGCTTCGCGGCGCGTTGCCGAAAAGATCGGGATGCGCCAGAGCGGCGAGGTCCAGCACGCCGGACTCACCCACGTCCTCTACCGACTGGCTCTGGCCTAGAGTGCCGAGCCATGCACAGCGACCGGCGCCAGTGGCTGAGGTGAGGATCGGGGCGGAGGCCTCGGCGGTCGTCGGCAACACGCCGATGGTGCTGCTGGACCGGATGGCCGACGGGCTCGGCGGGCAGGTCTGCGCCAAGCTCGAGTACTTCAACCCCGGCGGCTCGGTCAAGGACCGGATCGGCGTGGCGATGATCGACGCCGCCGAGGAAGCCGGCCAGGTCAAGCCCGGCCGCTCGGTCGTGGTCGAGCCGACCAGCGGCAACACCGGGATCGCGCTGGCGATGGTCTGCGCCGCCCGCGGCTACGAGCTGATCCTGACCCTGCCGGAAGGGATGAGCCGCGAGCGGGCCAAGCTACTGCGCGCCTACGGCGCCGAGGTCCGCGAGACGCCCTCGCTGGGCGGGATGAACGAGGCGGTGGCGCTGGCCGAGGAGATTCGCGAGCAGCGCAAAGGCTTCATGCCGATGCAGTTCTCCAACCCCGCCAACGCCGAGGCGCATCGCCGCACCACCGCGGAGGAGATCTGGCGCGACACCGACGGGCAGCTCGGCGCGTTCGTCGCCGGCGTCGGCACCGGTGGCACGATCACCGGGGTCGGCCGGATGCTGAAGGAGCGGGCGCCGGAGGCACTCGTGGTCGCGGTCGAGCCGGCCAGCTCACCGGTCCTCTCCGGCGGCGCCCCGGGCCCGCACAAGATCCAGGGGATCGGCGCCGGCTTCGTCCCCGAGGTGCTCGATCGCGCCGTCATCGACGAGGTGCTCTCGGTCAGCGACGAGGACGCCCTCGAGACCGCCCGCTTGGCGGCGCTCGAGGAGGGCATCCTCTCGGGGATCTCGGCCGGCGCGAACATCTGGGCCGCGCTTCAGATCGCGGCGCGGCCGCGGATGGCGGGGAAGAGGGTCGTGACGATCGTCTGCGATTCGGGCGAGCGCTACATGTCCCTACCCTTCTTCTCACCATGAGCAGGTGGAAGCGGGTGGTCTCCGAGGTGCGTGCGGACGTCTCCACGGCGCGCGACCGCGACCCGGCGGCGCAGGGAGTCTCGACCTTCGAGATCCTCAGCAGCTGGGCCGGCGTGCAGGCCCTGCTCGCCTATCGCGCCGCCCACGCGCTGCAGGAAGCGGGGGTGCCGGTGTTGCCGCGGACGATCGCCTACGTGACCCGGGCGGTGACTGGGGTAGAGATCCATCCCGCGGCCGAGATCGGCGAGGAATTCTTTATCGACCACGGCTCTGGAGTCGTGATCGGCGAAACCGCCCGGATCGGCGCCCGGGTGACGCTCTACCAGGGGGTCACCCTCGGCGGGACCGGCTTCCAGCGCGGCAAGCGCCACCCGACTCTCGGGGACAACGTCACCGTCGGCTCTGGCGCCAAGCTGCTGGGGCCGATTGCGGTCGGCGACGGCGCCAAGGTCGGCGCCAACACGGTCGTCGTTGAGGACGTGCCGCCGGGCGCGACCGTGGTTGGCAACCCCGGCCACCCGGTCAGGGTCGAAGGCAAGCGGATCGAGGGGCCCGACGCCGACTGGATCCACCTGCCGGCCCCGATCGCCGACGCCCTCAAGAGCCTGTCGGGGCGGATCGCCGAGCTCGAGCAGCGCCTGTCCGACCTCGACGGCGGCAACGGTCCCACCACCGACTCGGCGGAGATCCGCCGGCGCACCGGGCGTTCGTCGGCCGGTGGCTGAGGTAGCGT
The DNA here is from genome assembly GCA_036262475.1 of Solirubrobacterales bacterium. Taxonomy (GTDB): domain Bacteria; phylum Actinomycetota; class Thermoleophilia; order Solirubrobacterales; family 70-9; genus VAYN01. The sequence continues at coordinate 4,463 of DATAIY010000307.1, read as the reverse complement.
CAGTGACCAGCGCTCGTCCGTGCCTGCAAGTCCGTAGACCCGAAAGGATCGCCTTGAACAAGCCTCACCTACTGCTTCCCTGCCTCCTGATCGTGTCGGCCCTCGCTCTTGCGGCCTGCGGTGGCAGTGGCGGTGGCGGGAGCAGTGACGAAGAGCAGATCGAAGAAGCGATCACGATGTCTGCGACGACCACCGACCCGGCCAACTGCACCAAGCTCGAGACGGAAGCGTTCGTCGAACAGAGCTCCGACGAAAGTGGCAAGGCGGCATACAAGACCTGTGAAAAGGAAGCCAAGGATCCGACCAACAACGCCGACTCGGTTGCGGTTAGCGAAGTGGAAGTCGAAGGCTCCAAGGCAACCGCGGACGCCGCCATCATCGGCGGCGGCTTCGACGGCCAGACGGTGACGATCGCGTTGGTCGAAGAAGGCGGGCAGTGGAAGCTCGAACAGATCACCGGCTTCGCCAAGCTCGACACCGCGGCGCTGGCAAAGACCTTCAAAACCCAGTTCGAAGCTTCGGGCGAACTGACGCCGGAACAGACCGCGTGCATCGTCGGTGGGATCGAAGAAGCCTCGCAGGCCGAAGTCGAAGAATTCCTCCTCAGCGGGTCCTCGACGCCGTTCGTCGAACTCGCCGAAAGCTGCTCCTAGGCGACCAGACCGGCAAGGCCCGCCGAGCCCCTGGCTATGCTCGGCGGGTGACGTTTCAGACCGAGTCCGAGACCCCGCCGGACCGCTACGAGCACCCCCAGGGCGCGCCCACCGAGCCGGGCGCCGACCGGATCGAGCGGCTGCTGGCGGGGCTGAACCCGCCCCAGCGCGAGGCGGTCGAACACAGCGAGGGGGCGCTGCTGGTCATCGCCGGCGCCGGCTCGGGCAAGACCCGCGTCCTCACCCACCGGATCGCCTACCTGCTGGCCACCGGCGAGGTCCGCCCGGGCGAGATCCTCGCGATTACCTTCACCAACAAGGCGGCCTCGGAGATGCGCGAGCGGGTCGGGCAGCTGGTCGGCCGCTCGGTGCGGGCGATGTGGGTGACGACCTTCCACTCCGCATGCGCGCGGATGCTGCGCGTCGACGCCGAGCGCCTCGGCTACTCGCGCGGCTTCACGATCTACGACCAGTCGGACTCGCTGCGGATGCTCAAGCGCTGTCTGCGTGAGCTCGGGGTGGACCCGAAGCGCTACCCACCGCGGGCGATCCACTCGAAGATCTCCGGCGCCAAGAACCAGCTGGTGGACGCCGGTATGTACGCGGAAATGCAGGGCAGCGTCTTCGAGGAAGTCGTCGCCGAGGCCTTCCCGCTCTACGAGAAGCGGATGCTCGAAGCCAACGCGATGGACTTCGACGACCTGCTGGTCCGCACGGTCAACGCGCTGGAGCTCTTCGAGGAGGTCCGCGAGCGTTGGCGCCGCACCTTCCGCCACGTCCTCGTCGACGAGTACCAGGACACCAACCACGCCCAGTACCGGCTGCTGCAGCTGCTCTGCGCCGAGCACGGCAACCTGATGGTCGTCGGCGACGAGGACCAGTCGATCTACGGCTTCCGCCACGCCGACATCCGCAACATCCTCGACTTCGAGGAGGACTTCCCGGAGGCGGCGGTGGTCAGGCTCGAGCAGAACTACCGTTCGACCCAGACGATCCTCTCGGCCGCCAACGCGGTCGTCGAGCGCAACCGCGAGCGGCGACCGAAGCGGCTCTGGACCGAAGTCGGGGGAGGGGAGCAGGTACAGCTCTCCGAGCTCGGCGACGATCACGAGGAGGCGCGCTGGGTGGCGGCAGAGATCGAGCGGCTCGGCGAGGAGCACGGCGTCGCCCGCTCCGACGTCGCCGTCTTCTACCGGACCAACGCGATGAGCCGGGTGCTTGAGGACACGCTGGTTCGGTTCGAGCTGCCCTACCAGGTGATCGGCGGCACCAAGTTCTACGACCGCGCCGAGGTCAAGGACGCCGTCGCCTACCTCAACCTGCTGTTCAACCCCGCCGACCAGGTCTCCTTCGCGCGGATCGTCAACTCGCCGCGGCGGGGGATCGGCAGCACCACCCAGGGCCGGCTCGCCTCCTACGCGAACACCGCGGGGCTGACGATCTGGGAGGTGATCGAACGGGCCGAGGAGCTGCCGGGACTGAGCGCCGCCGCGATCAAGGCCGTCTCTCGCTTCTTCGAGACCATGGACCTGCTGCGGGCGAGGGTGGACTCCGGGTCGACGGTCGCCGATGTCCTGCAGGCGGTGCTGAGCGAGACCGGCTACCTGGAAGCACTCGAAGCCGAACGCACCGTCGAGGCCGAGGGACGGGTCGAGAACCTCGAAGCATTGGTCGAGGCCGCCGTCGAGTTCGACATGAACCGTGAGCGCGAGGGCGAGAGCGAGGTCCCCCCGCTGGAGGAGTTCCTGCAGCAGATCTCGCTGCTCAGCGACCAGGATTCGATCCAGGAGGAGCAGGAGCTGGTGACGCTGATGACCGTCCACAACGCGAAGGGCCTGGAGTACGACACGGTCTTCGTCGTCGGCTGCGAGGACGGCTCCTTCCCCCACATGCGCGCGCTCGAAGAGGGCGGAGAAGAAGAGGAGCGCCGCCTCTGCTACGTCGCCATCACCCGCGCCCGGCAGCGCCTCTACATGACCTGGGCCCGCGAGCGTCGCCTCTTCGGGCGCGCCGAGCGCAACCTGCCGTCGCGCTTCATCGACGAGCTGCCCGTCGAGCTGACCGAGCGCTACTCGACGGCCCCCACCAGCGTCGGCGGCATGACCTGGAACCCCTCGCCCGGCGCTAATCCGGCCCAGCCGGTCGACCCGGGGCCGGCAATGGAACTGCAGACCGGCGACGACGTCGTTCACGCCAGCTTTGGCGACGGGGTGGTGACCGGAGTCGAGCCGGGAGGCGTGGTCGTCGTCCGCTTCGCCGGCGACGGCTCCGAGCGCAAGCTGATGGCCGACTACGCGCCGATCCGGAGGCGCTAGCCGGGTGTCCGCCCGGGTGATCGACGGCAGGGCGATCGCCGCCGCCGTCCGCGAGCGCGTACGGGCCGAGGTCGCCGCCTACGAGGCAGAGGCGGGCCGGGTCCCGACCCTGGCCACGGTGATCGTCGGCGAAGACCCGGCCTCGGGAATCTACGTCCGCAACAAGCACCGCGCCTGCGAGGAGGTGGGGATGCGGTCGGTCCACCACGGCCTCGCTGGCTCGACCAGCGAGGCCGAGCTGCTGGAGCTGGTCGCTGCGCTTGGGCGAGACGGCGACGTCGACGGGATCCTCGTCCAGCTTCCGGTTCCCGACCAGATCGATCCCGACACGGTCGTCGGCGAGATCGACCCGGGCAAGGATGTCGACGGCCTGACCCCGCTCAACGCGGGACTGCTCGCCCACGGGACGCCGGGCCTGGTGCCCTGCACGCCGGCCGGGGTGATGGAGATGCTGCGCCACGAGGGGGTCGATCTGGAAGGGGCAGAGGCGGTGGTCGTCGGTCGCTCCAAGCTTGTCGGGGTGCCGGTCGCGCGGCTGCTCCTCGCCGCCGACGCGACCGTGACCATCTGTCACTCCCGCACCGCTGACCTTGCCGCCACCTGCGCCCGCGCCGACGTTCTCGTCGCGGCGGTCGGCGTTCCCCGCCTGTTGGGAGGCGACGCGATCAAACCGGGGGCGGTGGTGATCGACGTCGGGATGAACCGCACCGAGGACGGGCTCTGCGGCGACGTCGACTTCGATGCCGCCTCCGAGATCGCGGCGGCGATCAGCCCCGTCCCTGGGGGGGTCGGTCCGATGACGATTGCGATGCTGCTGGTCAACACGTTGCAGGCGGCGCGGGCCCGGTGGCTGCCGCAGCCGGCGGCCTAGGAAAAGCGGCCACCTCCCCACATCTGCCGCCTGCCGCAGGTGTAGGGTCGGGTCGACCGCCCAAGTACCACGGAGGGGATGTGTAGATGGACCTGGACAGACTCAATACCGGGGAGAAGATCGCCGCAGTCTCCGCGATCCTGCTCTTCATATTCATGTTCTTCAACTGGTTCGGAGTCGAAGTGTCAGGAACTGGCGGCTTTTCGGGTTCCGTTCCCGGTGCGGGAGGCAGCGCTTGGGACGCCCTCGACTTCATCCCGATCGTCCTGATCATCACGATCATCGCAGCGCTGGTCAGTGCTGGCCTCCGCCTCAGCGATTCTCCGTACGAGCCGCCTGTTTCCCTCAACGTCGCCGTAACCGTCCTCGGCGGACTCTCGGCGCTGCTGATCCTCTTCCGGATAATCGACCCGCCCAGCTTTGGCAGCTTCGGTGGCGTTTCAGTCGACGGCACGGTCGAATTCGGCATCTTCCTCGGGCTCATCACCGCCGCCGGGATCGCCTTCGGCGGCTACCGCGGGATGCAGGAAGAGGGCTCGTCGTTCAGCGGCACCGCGGATCGCCTCTCCGGCGCCGGCCCGCCCTCGCCGCCACCGCCGCCATCGAGCGGGGCTCCTCCTCCTC
>DATAIY010000306.1:0-6554 GCA_036262475.1 Solirubrobacterales bacterium | reverse complement strand
GACTACGACCATCCGGTCGGGGGCGATCTTCGCGATTTCCTCGTAGGCGGTGGCAACGGCGCGCTGCAGCTCGAGGCCCTCGGCCTCGAAGCGATCGTCGCTCTCCGCCCGCCCGAACCCGACCTCGGGGTCGACCCGCAGCAGCAGGGTCAGGTCCGGCCAGAGGCCGTCGGTGGCGGTGTCGCAGAGGGTGATCACCTCTCCCACTCCGAGCCCTCGCGCCGCCCCCTGGTAGGCGACGCTGGAATCGGAGAAGCGGTCGGAGACGACGTCTCGGTCGGCCTCGAGGGCGGGCCGGATGACGCGCTCGGTGAGGTCGGCGCGGGCGGCGCAGAAGAGCATCAGCTCGGCCAGCGGCTCGAGCTCCAGCGCCGGGTCGGCGAGCAGCGCGCGGATCCGCTCAGCCGCCTCGGTCCCCCCTGGCTCGCGGATCGCGACCGTCTCCGGGCCCAGCGCCTCGACGAGAAGCCGCGCCTGGGTGCTCTTACCCGATCCGTCCACTCCCTCCAGGGAGATGAACAACCGAGAGCCTCAGCCCTTGGCCGCGGCTTTGGCGCGTTTGCGCCCCCGCGTGGCGGTGTCCGCTTTGGACGCTTTTACTCTCGCTTTTTTCGTCTTCGCGGGGGCAGCGTCCTCGTCGCCCTTGGGCTTCGGCTTCTCCTTCATCGCCTCTTTGGCGGCGCGGGCGGCTTCGCGCTCGGCGCGCCGTTTCTTCATCTCCTGCATCGACTCGCAGTCGTCGTTGAGGCAGAGGTTCCAGGGCCTGCCGCGGAAGGGGACGACTTTGAGCCGCGGCGTCTCGCCGCAGACCGAGCAGCGGTCTTCGAGCTTGAAGACGTCGCCGCGCTGGGGCAGCGGGAAGGTCTGGTCGCAGGAGTTGGGGTCGTCGAGGGTCCAGCCGCTGCAGCCGACGAAGCGTTTGCCCGATTTTTTCGCGCGGATGATCCGCAGCATGTGGGGCGAGCCGTCCTCCTTCTTGCGGCCGGCTTCTTCGCAGACCTTGCAGGGGCCGAGGATGCGGTCCCCGTCCATCCCTTTCCAGATGACTTTGGCCAGATCCTCGCGGCTGCCGTCGATTTCCGTCCAGGTTTTGTGCAGCAGGTCGCGACTCTCGCCGACCACCGCGCCCTTGGTCATCTCGCCGGCGGCGATCCGGTCCATCTCCGCCTCGAGCTGGGCGGTCATCTCCGGCGTCGCCATCGCCGGCACGTAGTTCTTGAAGGCCTCGTAGAGGGCGATCCCGGTCTCCGAGGGAACCGGCGGGTTGCCGAAGACGTAGCCGCGGTCGAAGAGCTTCTGGATGATGTCGGCGCGGGTCGCCTTGGTGCCGAGGCCGCGCTCCTCCATCATCTCGATCAGTTTGCTCTGGGAGATGCGCGAGGGCGGCTGCGTCTCCTTGTCGACGATCCACGGCTCGCCGTCGAGGTTGAGGGTCTGGCCCTCCGCCAGCGCCGGTATCTCCTCGTCGGAGGAGCGAGCGTAGGTGTAGATGCCGGCAAAGCCGGGGTCGACGACGACCGAGCCGCGGACGAAGTAGGTCTCCGAGCCGGCCTCGATGTCGGCCCGCGTCGACTCGGTGATCATCGGCGGGCTGAAGGTGGCGAGGAAGCGGCGCACGACCAGTTCATAGACGCGTTTCTTCGGTCCCTCGAGGGCACCGGGGTGGATCGCCTGGGTCGGGTAGATCGGCGGGTGGTCGGTCGTCTCTTTTTTGCCGCGGGTCGCTTTCAAATCGCCGTCGAGCAGCCCGGCGGCGGCGGAGAACTCTCTGACTTTGACCAGCGAGGTGACCAGCTCGCGCAGCGGCAGCGAGGCCGGGTAGACCGTGTTGTCGGTGCGCGGATAGGAGATGAAGCCGTCCATGTAGAGGTCCTCGGCGATCCGCATCGCGCTGGCGGGGGTGATGCCGAGGCGGCTGGAAGCGTCGGTGCTGAAGGCGGTCGTGTTGTAGGGAGTCGGCGGTTTGCGCGTGTTCTTGCGCGCCGTGACCGATTTGACGATGCCGGGCGCCTTGGTGCCCGCGAAGGCGGCGTCGGCCTCGGCCTTGTTCCAGAACTTGTCGACGCTGTGGTGGGTCTCGAAGGTCCCGTCGGGGTGCTCGAACTTCGCGAACAGCTCCCAGAAAGGTTTGGCGACGTGGGCGCGGCGCTCCATCTCGCGCTCGACGATCAGGCCCAGGGTCGGGCTCTGGACGCGGCCGACCGAGAGGAAGTTGGAGCCGAAGCGGCGGCTGGCGAGGGAGACGGCGCGGGTCAGGGTGGCGCCCCAGAGCAGGTCGATGTCCTGGCGGGCGGCGCCGGCGTTGGCCAGCGGGTAGGAGAGCGTGTCGAGGTTGCCGAAGGCGCGCTCGATCTCTTCCTTGGTCAGGGCCGAGTAGCGAGCGCGCTTGATCGTCAGGCTGCCGTCGGCGGTGCCCTCGCGGGAGCCGAGGTCGGGGTTGGCGTCGAGCATCTCCTCCAGGGCCTCGAGGCCGATCAGCTCGCCCTCGCGGTCGAAGTCGGTCGCGATCACCAGCTCGTCGGCCTCTTTGGCGACCTTTTTGATCGCTTTGACAACGTTTTTGTCGGTCGGCTCCTTGATCAGCTCGGCGTCGATCAGATCGTGCAGGTCCGTCTTCTGCCAGTTCGAGTAGCCCTCGGGGAAGGCGGGGCCGAGGACGTGGCCCTTGAGGCCGATGGTCATGTGATCCCCATCGGAGTCGGTCCACATGTAATAGGGGACTTTGAAAGCTTTGTCGGTGCTCGGCCCACCGCTGCCCGCACCGAGGATCTCGGCGATCTTCTTGGCGCTGTTGTTCTTCTCGGTGACGATCAACCTCATGGGGCGGCAAGGTAGCAGGGACGCTCGGCCGCTCCTTTGCGCCTTCTCTCAGCCGATCTCATGCCTGGGCCCAGCCGATCCCCTTAGGATCGGCGCACTCATGAAGTGCTTGGTCACCGGCGGCGCGGGGTTCATCGGCTCAAATCTGGTCGATGCTCTACTTGCACGCGGAGACGAGGTGACTGTGGTCGACGACCTCTCGACCGGCCGCCGCGTCAACCTCGATGGAGCGCTGGCCGCCGGCGCCGAACTGGTCGAGCTCGACATCCGCGACGCCGCCGCGCTGGCCGCGCTGACCGCCGAGGGGCAGCCCGAGACGGTCTTCCACCTGGCCGCACAGATCGACGTCCGCAAGTCGCTTGAGGATCCCGCCTTCGACGCCGCGATCAACGTCGGCGGTACGGCCAACGTGCTCGACGCCGCCCGCGCCGCGGGCACCGGGCGCATCGTCTTCGTCTCCACCGGCGGCGCGATCTACGGTGAGGGCGAGGGTCAGCAGCTGCCGCTCGACGAGGCGACGGCGATCGCCCCACTCTCCGCATACGGCCAGAGCAAGTACGCGGCCGAGGGCTACCTGGCGCTGTACGAGCGGCTGTACGGCGTCTCCGGCATGGCCCTGCGGCTCGGAAACGTCTACGGCCCCCGCCAGGACCCGCTCGGCGAGGCGGGCGTGATCGCGATCTTCTGCGGCCTGCTGCGAGCCGGCGAGCGGCCGACGGTGTTCGGAGACGGGACCCAGACCCGCGACTACATATACGTCGGCGACGTGGTCGCGGCCGCGATCGCCGCCGCCGACTCCGCCGCCACCGGCGCGGTCAACATCGGCACCGGCCGCGAGGCGAGCGTGCTGGAGCTGGCGCGAATGCTGGGCCGGCTCGGCGGGGCCGACGGCTTCGAGCCCGAATTCGCGCCGCCGCGGGCCGGAGAGGTGCAGCGAATCTCTCTCGACGCGAGCCGGGCCGAGGCCGAGCTTGGCTGGCGCCCGACGACGAGCCTCGAAGACGGCCTGCGCCGGACGCTCGACGCGATCTAGCCGATCACTAATCTGTTTCCCATGCCCGCTCAGGCCTATGCCGGTAAGGAGTGCGTCTGCCAGCTTCGCAAGGGGATCTGCGATCAGTCCTGCGTGCGGGACATGCTCGAGACGCCCTTCTACATCGCCTGTCTGAAGCTGACCGGGCGGCGCTGCCTGGTCGTCGGCGGCGGCGGCATCGGCCTCGAGAAGGTCGAGGGCCTGCTCGCCTGCGGCGCCGACGTCACCCTGCTGGCGCCGATCGCCCACCCCGAGCTGGAGGACCTGGCGAGGGAGGGTTCGATCCAGTGGGAGCGCCGGCCCTATGGCGGCTCCGAGGACCTCGAGGGGGTCTTCATGGTGATCGCGGCGACCGACGACAGCGAGGTCAACATCGGCGTCTCCGACGACGCCGAGAAGCGGGCGATGCTGGTCAACGTCGTCGACGTGCCGCCGCTGTGCAACTTCATCCTGCCGGCGATCGTCCGCACCGGGCCGCTGGCGATCGCGATCTCCACCGCCGGTGCATCGCCGGCGCTGGCGAAGCGGATGAAGCGCCAGGTCTCCGAGCTCTTCGGCGAGGAGTACGCGCGCCTGGCGGTGATCCTCAACGACGCCCGCGGTTGGGCGAAGGGGACGCTGCCGACCTACCAGGACCGCAAAGAGTTCTTCGAGGGGATCGTCAACGGCGACCCCGACCCGATCGAGCTGCTGCGCGAAGGCCAGGAGACCGCCGTCCTGGCGATAATCGAGTCCGCCAAAGAGCGGGCCCCCGCGGCGCTGGCCTGAGGTTCTGAGCCGACTCAGCTGCCGTCGCAGGCCGAACCGCGGACCCGGTCGAGGGTCTCGCGCAGCTTTTCCGCCTGCCCAACGCTGAGGTTGGCCGAGAAGGCGACCTCGAGCTCGCCGACGATCACCGGCCGCATCTCCGCCAGCAGGTGCTCGCCGGCCGGCAGCAGGGTCGCGTAGCTGACGCGACGATCGGTCTCGCAGAAGGTCCGCTCCAGCAGGCCGGCTTTGACCAGTCGGTCGACCAGCTTGGTGAGGCCGCCGCGGGTGATCACTAGCGCCTCGGCCAGGTCCCCCATCCGCATGCGCCGGTCGGGCGCCCCGGCGATCGCCGCCAGCATCTCGTACCAGGGCAACGGCGGGAAGTCACCCTGCGCGAGCGCCTCCTGCAGCCGCTGACTGACCGCGGCGTGGGTTTGCGCTAGCGCGCCCCAGGCCTCGCCATGGGGAGTCGCGATTGGCGCCGGGCCGCTGCCGGGCGCGGTTGTGGTTGCCGTCGTCTGCTCGGACATGCGAACCATCATCGCAGATGAACGTTGTCATGACAATAGTTGTATTTATAATCTTTTCTGGTATGATTGTTTCTGCGTCAATGCTTTGACCAACAACCTAAGAGGAAGGAACCAAGATGACCACGCAGACCAAGCAGGAGGTCCCGGCCGGGACTTACTCCGTGGACCCGGTCCACTCTTCGATCGGCTTCGCCGTCATCCACAACGGCCTCTCCCCGTTCCGCAGCACCTTCGAGGCCTACGAGGCCACCCTGACCGGCGGCGAGGCCGCGAAGCTCGACGGCACGGTCGGGGTCGCCAGCATCGCGATCACCGAGGAGATGCTCAAGGGCCACCTCCTCTCGCCCGACTTCTTCGACGCGGAAAAGTATCCGCAACTCCACTTCACCTCCTCCGAGCTGAACGTCGCCGAGGACGGCTCCGTACAGCTGCGCGGCGAGCTCGAGATCCGCGGCAACAAGCACGAGGTCGAGGCCAGCGGCAAGTTCGCCCAGCTCGGCGAGGACCTCGGCGGCAGCGCCCGGGTCGGCCTCTCGCTGGCGGCGACCGTCGACCGGCGCAGCTTCGGGCTCGAGTGGAACGCCGAGCTGCCGAGCGGCGGCGAGGTCCTCGACGATGAGGTCGCGATCGCGGTTGAGCTCGAGTTCGTGGCGAAGACCGAGTAGCGATGCGGGTCCTCGGCATATCCGGAAGCCTGCGCCGGGACTCCTACAACAGCGCCCTCCTGCGCGCGGCCGCCGAGCAGCTGCCCGCAGGGGTGGAGCTGGTCGAGTACGAGCGGCTGCGCGAAATCCCCCCCTACGACGCCGACTGCGAAGCGGAGGCGACGCCGGAGGTGGTGGCCGAGCTGCGCGAGGCGATCCGCTCCGCCGACGCAGTCCTGATCGCGACGCCGGAGTACAACCACTCGCTCCCCGGCCAGCTGAAGAACGCCCTCGACTGGGCCTCCCGCCCGGCCGGCAAGAGCGCCCTGATGGGCAAGCCCGCGGCGGCGATCGGCGCCTCGACCGGGATGTTCGGCGCGGTCTGGGCGCAGGCCGAGGCGCGCAAAGTCCTCGGCGCCCTCGGCGGTCGCGTGATCGAGGGCGAACTGCCCGTTCCCCGCGCCCAGGAGCAGTACGAGGACCGGCGCCTGGAGCTCACCCCCGAGCAGGCCCAGCAGCTGGGGGAGATCCTCGCCGAGCTCGTCTCCGAAGTCGAGGAGCTGCAGACGGCGCTGGCCGCCCTGAGCGCCGCCGCCTAGCCGGCCGCGGTGGGCGCGGCGCTCAGGAATGCGGCAAGGCGAAGAAGGCGATCGCCGAGAAGTGGGCTACGGCGGCGGCGATGACGAAGAGGTGGAAGACCTCGTGGTAGCCGAAGATCGCTGGGTTGGGGTCGGGGCGCTGGGTCGCGTAGACGACCGCCCCAGCCGTATATAGGAG
>DATAIY010000305.1:0-10657 GCA_036262475.1 Solirubrobacterales bacterium | reverse complement strand
GGGAATCACCTGGCTGCTGACCGGCTACCTGCTCGCGGCCTCGGTCGGGACGGCGATCATCGGACGCCTGGGTGACATGTACGGCAAGGAGCGCCTGCTTCTTTGGACCCTCGTCATCCTCACCGTCGGCACTCTGCTCGCCGCCGTCGCGACTTCCCTGCCGCTGCTGATCGCCGCGCGTTTCATCCAGGGGGTGGCTGGCGGGATCTTTCCGCTTGCCTTCGGAATCGTTCGTGATGAGTTCCCCCGCCACAAGGTGGCCGGCGGCATCGGACTGCTTTCGGCAATCCTCGGCGTCGGAGGCGGCGTCGGGATCGTTCTCTCGGGTGTCATCGTCGAGCACCTCGACTACCACTGGCTCTTCTGGATCCCCTTGGCCCTGGTCGTGGTCGCCGCGATAGCGACCTGGCGTTTGGTTCCGGAATCGCCGGTCCGCACCCCCGGCCGCATCAACTGGCTCGCCGCGGCGCTGATGAGCATCGGTATCTCGGCGGTGCTCCTTGCGATCAGCGAGACGACGCAATGGGGTTGGGGTTCCGCGAAGACGCTGGGCCTGATCGCCGTGGGCTTCGTCTTCATCGCCGCCTGGATCGCGGTGGAGGTGCGCAGCACCACTCCGCTGGTCGACATGGCGATGATGCGGGTGCGAGGCGTGTGGACGACGAACGCGGCCGCCTTCCTGCTCGGTGCCGGTCTCTACGCCTCGTTCGTCGTCTTCCCCCAGTTCGCCCAGCTGCCCACCAGCACCGGGTTCGGGTTCGGCGCCTCGGTGGTCGTCTCGGGGCTCTACCTCCTTCCGGCGACGATCGGGATGACGATCCTGGGCATCAAGGCGGGCGCCATATCCAAGCGGTTCGGCTCCCGGGCGGCGCTGCTGGGAGGAACGCTGTTCTCCACTCTCTCCTTCGCGCTCCTTGCCTTGGCCCACAGTGAGCCGTACCAGTTCCTGATCGCCGCCGCTCTGCTCGGAGTCGGAATAGGACTTGCCTTCGCCGCGCTGGGCAACCTCATCGTCCAGGCGGTGCCGAGCCATCAGACCGGTGTCGCCAGCGGGATGAACACGGTCATGCGCACGCTCGGCGGCGCCCTCGGTGGCCAGCTCTCGGCGACCTTCATCGCGGAGAACGTCTCCGGCGGATTGCCGACGGTCAGCGGCTTCACCGAGACCTTCCTGATGGCGACCGGCTTCCTCGTCCTCTGCTTCTTTGCCGGGCTCCTCGTTCCCAAGGTCCTCGGGAGCTCCGAAGCGCCCGAGGAGCAGCCGATCGCGGTGCCCGAGGGCGCCCGGGCCTGAGCGGCGGAGCGCTCCACCCGGCGCCAGCTTTGCCTAGCCGTTCTTGCCCGGAACGACCTTTTCGAAGCTCATCCAGGTCGAGTAGCCGCCCAGCGCGACCTCGAGCTCTTCGCCGTTCACCGAGGTCACGCCGCCGGTTCCGTAGAGCTTCGCCGCGATGATCCGGGGCGAGTAGCCGGTCTTGGTGATAACGACCTTCTTCAGCTTGCCGTCGAGGTATCCGCCGAGGCGGGAACTGATTTCCGGGCCGGTGAAATTGAGCGTCCAGGTGTGCAGCGGGCAGTAGGAATCGTAGGGGTCCGGGACGCCGACCAGGTACGGGATCGAGCTCCCGAAGACGTTCTGGATGCTCTCGGTTTTTCCGCCCGAACAGGCCGAGAACAGCGTCTCGGCGACCTTGCCGTCGTACTCGACCACCTGGCCGCGGGTCGATTCGGCGGCTTCGTCGCTGCGGGCATACTCGCTTTCCAGGCCTTTGTAGACCTGGCTGCGGCTGTTGGCGTAGAGGTCGAAGCCGTTGCCGCCGACCCCGGCGGTGAGCGCGAAGGAGCGGGAGGCGACGGCCTGTGCTTTCAGCTCGGCCATTGGCCAGGACGGCGGCGACTCATTCGGGATCACTCCCTTCACGTACTGGTCGACGGCCAGCGCGTTGACGACGTTGAGCGAGCCGCCTTCGCTTTCGGAGGGGACGGTCTCGAGGGCGCCGCGGTAGGTGCCGAGGCCGGCGATCGTGATCTTCCCGGTGCCGGCGGCGCGCAGGTGTTCTCCGCATTTGGCCAGCGGTTTGCTGGCGGAGCTGCGCAGCCGCACCGAGTTGCCGACCCGGTGGGCCTCGTAGCTGCGCTTGGGATCGAGCTGCTCGCCACAGGCGCTGGTGGCGCCGCTGAAGCCGACGTCTTCGCTGGAGACGTCGAGCAGGACGCGGACGACGCGCGGCTTGGGAAGGGTGCCGAGGGTCGTCCCCGAGTAGTAGTGGCCGAGGATGAAGCGGTAGCCCTTGCCGTGCATGGCGTAGCCGTAGGCGCCGTAGGCGCTCATCCCGACTCCGTGGCCGAAGCCGCGCCCGTAAACGACCCAGTTGACGCTCGCCGAGGTCGTCGCGGGGACCGCTGCGGCGAGGCTGGCCAGGGCGGCAAGCACAGCGAGGAGGCGGGCTGGCGGAGTCTTTCTCATCGTCGGGCGCATCTAAGCGAACAGGTTCGCCGGCCAGGAGTCGCGGCCTGCGAATGTCGGCCAATGGCGGGCGCTAGGCTGAGCTGAAGCTACGCAGGAGGTCCGAATTGCCAACGCAGACCGTGAACGCAGTCGACCACAAGCTCCTCGCCGCCGGCGAGTGGCTTGAGAGCGGCGATTGGAGCGAGGTGCGCAGCCCCTATGACGACAGCCTCGTCGGGCGGGTGGCGCTCGGCGACGCGGCGACGGTCGAGCGCGCGATCAGCGCCGCCCACGAGGCCTTCCTCCAGACCGAGTTTCCCCAGCACGAGCGCGCCGCCGTCCTGCAGCGCGCCGCCGAGCTCGTCTCCGAACGGATCGAGGACCTCGCCCTGACGATCGCCGCCGAGGCGGGCAAGCCGATCAAGACCGCCACCGTCGAGGCTCAGCGCTGCGCCGACACCCTCACCTTCTCCGCCACCGAGGCGCGCAAGCTGACCGGCGGAACGATCCCGATGGAGGCCTCCCCGGCCGGCGCCGGCAAGCTCGGCGTGATGCTGCGCGTCCCTTATGGGGTCGTCGGTGCGATCAGCCCCTTCAACTTCCCGCTCAACCTCGTCGCCCACAAGCTCGGCCCGGCGATCGCCGCCGGCAACGCGGTGGTCTTGAAGCCGGCGGGTCAGACCCCGATCAGTGCCCTGAAGCTGGCCGAGATCCTGCTCGAGGCCGGTCTTCCCGAGGGCTGGCTCGCCGTCATCCCCGGCCCCGGCTCGGAGGTCGGCAAGGCGATCGTCGAGCACGAGCTGACCACCGCGCTCTCCTTCACTGGCTCGGCTGCAGTCGGCTGGGACATCCGCTCCCGCGTCCCCCACAAGAAGGTCAACCTCGAGCTGGGCTCAAACGCGCCGCTGATCGTCAACGACGACGGCGACTGGGAGGCCGCCGCCGACAAAGCCCAGATCCACGCCTTCTCCCACGCCGGCCAGAGCTGCATCTCGATCCAGCGGATCCTCCTGCACCAAGACATCGCCGAGGCGTTCACCGAGCGCCTCCTCGCCAACGTCGCCAAGCTCAAGGTCGGCGACCCGCTCGACCCAGAGACCGACGTCGGGCCGCTGATCACTCCAGGAGACCGGGACCGGGTGAAGGAGTGGATCGACGAGGCGGTCGGTGCCGGCGCCAAGCTTCTCACCGGCGGCGAGCTGGTCGACCAGGGCCGCTGCCTCGCCCCGACCCTGCTCGGCTCCCCGCCCAAAGACGCCAAGGTCTGGTGCGAGGAGATCTTCGGGCCGGTTGCCACCGTCGACACCTTCTCTGATTTCGGCGAAGCGCTCCAGCTGGCCAACGACTCCAAGTTCGGCCTCCAGGCCGGCGTCTTCACCCGCGACATCGGCCGCGGCCTCAAGGCCGCGAGGACGCTCGAGTTCGGCGGCGTCCTGATCAACGAGGTGCCGACCTTCCGCGCCGACCAGCAGCCCTACGGCGGCGTCAAGGACTCCGGCAACACCCGCGAGGGCCCGTCCTTCGCGGTTCTGGAGCTGACCGAGGAGCGCTTCATCACGCTGCAGGGGTAGAACTCCCGCCGAGGGTCCGATTTCCCCTGATACAGAGGGGTTTTCGGCTCGTCGGCCGGCGGTTCGACTACTCGTGTGGCCTCGCCATCCGGCGGTGGTCCAGCGCCTCCTCGAGAATCGCCGGCTCGACGCCCTGCTCCAGCGCCACCTCGCGCAGCGAGCGGCCCGACTCGGCGGCGGCCTTGACGATGTCGGCGGCGCGGTCGTAGCCGATGTGGGGGTTGAGCGCGGTCGCTGTCGCCAGGGTCGCCTCGGCGTGGCGCTCGGTCATCTCCTCGTTGGCCTCGAGGCTGGTGACGCATTTCTCGTCGAGCAGACGCGAGGCGGAGGCGAGCAGCTTGATCGAGTCGAGCAGGTTGCGGGCGATCAGCGGCACCCGCACGTTGAGCTCGAACTGTCCCTGGCTGCCGCCGATCGTGATCGCGGCGTCGTTGCCGATCACCTGACCGGCGACCTGGATCACGACCTCCGGGATCACCGGGTTGACCTTGCCGGGCATGATCGAGGAGCCCTTCTGCAGCTCCGGCAGCCGCAGCTCGGCGAGGCCGGCGCGGGGGCCGGAGCCCATCAGCGCCAGGTCGTTGGCGATCTTGTTGAGCGAGACGGCGTAGACCTTGAGCGCGCCCGAGAGCTCGACCAGAGCGTCGCGGTTGCCCTGCGCCTCGAAGGGGTCGAGCGGCTCGGAGATCGCCAGCCCGGTGTCGGCGGCGAGCTTCGCCCGCACCTTGGCGGCGAATTCCGGATGGGTGTTTAGCCCGGTCCCGGTCGCGGTACCGCCGAGCGGGATCTGGCCGACCCGCCGCAGCGTCCCCTCGACCCGCTGGATGGCGAGCCGGACCTGGGCGGCGTAGCCGCCGAACTCCTGACCCAGGGTGACGGGCACCGCGTCCATCAGGTGGGTGCGGCCGGCCTTGACGATGTCGGCGAACTTCTCCGCCTTCGCCTCGAGCGCCGACTGCAGCGCGCCCATCGCCGGCAGAAGGTCGTGGGTGACCTCGTCCAGCGCCGCCAGGTGGACGGCGGAGGGGAAGACGTCGTTGGAGGACTGGCCCATGTTGACGTGGTCGTTGGGATGGACGCCCTCGCCGGCGAGGTTGGCGAGCACCTCGTTGGCGTTCATGTTGGAGGAGGTGCCGGAGCCGGTCTGGAAGACGTCGACCGGGAACTGGTCGTCGTGCTTGCCCTCGCCGACGGCTGCGCCGGCGGCGGCGATGCGCTCGGCGAGCTCGCCGTCGAGCAGGCCCAGCTGACCGTTCGCTTCGGCCGCGGCGGCCTTGACGCGGCCAAGCCAGCGGACCACGGGGACCGGAACCGGCTCACCCGATACAGGGAAGTTGTCGACGGCTTTGGTGGTCTCGCCACCCCAGAGCTGCTCAGTCAAAGTCATGCCTCCATCGAAGATCGTTTGGGGCTTGGGAGCGTAGTCCTCCAGCGCCCCCGGCCGTCCTCCGGTCGGATCGGCGGGAAGGCGGAATCAGGGGCGACAGAGCGGCTCGGCGAGCAGGCGAATTCGGCGGCTCAGCCGTGGGCGTGGCCAGCGTCGAAGCCCTGGCGGTAGGTCGCCAGGAATACCTCGGAGAGAGGCTCGCGCCCAGGGGCGAAGCGGGCGGCGACGGATAGGCGGCGGACCAGGTCGGTGTGGATGCCTTCGGTCTTGTCAGCGCCCTTCTGGGCGGCGCCGAGCAGGTAGCCGAGCTGGAGGTTGGCGGCGCCCCCCGGTTCGGCGCGGGCTTCGGCGTCGAGCTTGGTCGCCGTTTCGACCATCGCTTCGCCGACGGCCGCCAGGTCGCCGGCCTGCTGATTGTGGGCCAGGCATTCGCTGATCGGGGTATCCCCGCCGACCTTCGCCTCGCCGGGCGCGGAGCGGAGGGCGTTGAGATAGGCGCTCGATCCTTCGAGGCAGGCGACCGGGGTGGAGTCGTCCTGGCTGCCGCAGCCGGCGCCGGCCAGCGCGGCCAGGCAGGTGAGGACGGCGATCGCGGTCGGAGCACGCATCGGCACCGCATCCTATGGACGCGGCGGCGCCGGCTCGCCGGGTTCGGTCTCAGTCGCCGGGGCTGCGCGGCGAGAGCCCGCCGGTCGTGACCTGGGAGATGCCGCCCGACGGGCCGGCCTGTTTCTTCTGCGTGGGCGCTGGCTTTCCACGGGGCTGTCCTTCTCCTTCGGCGGCGCCGACCGGGAAGACTTCGACCCATTCGGCGAGTTGGAACTGCGGCGCCGGGGAGTGATTCCAGGAGAGGTGGAGATGGTTGCCGCAGCCGTGTCCGACGTCGCCGTTGTAGCCGACCCAGCGGAAGGGCGGGATCGGCATATCCTGGCGTGGCTCGGCCCAGAGGGCGAGTCTGGTGATCGCCGCCCAGTGGCTGTCACAGACCGAGGTCGGTTCGAGCGGCACGATGTCGACGGCCAGGCCGTTGTAGTGATCGGAGCCCTTGACGTGGCAGTTGTTGCAGCCGACGTGTTCGCCGTTGGGCAGGGGCCCCGAGTAGCCGTCGGTGACGTAGATCGGGTAGCGCTGGGAGATCCAGCGCAGGTCCGGGACGATCCGCCGGTCGACCATGTCGCCGGCTTCGTGCGGGATCGAGGCCGGGATCGGGACGATCTTTCCGGCGGCGTAGACGAGGCGGGTCGAGCTGGGAGGCGGTTCCGCGGCGGCGGCGCCGGCGGGGCAGAGCAAAACCACGCCGAGCAGCGCCGGCAGGGCCAGCCCTGACAACTGCCTGCCCAGGCGGCGGATCGTTTGCCCGAAGTATCCGATCACTTCGTCCCCTATCGACCGCTCAGACTGGGCCTTGAGGTCTGCAGTAGACGGATAGGGTGGAGACGATGCCGACGGTTCGCGACGCCACGTTCGACCTCTTCCGCGCCCACGGGATGACGACGATGTTCGGCAACCCCGGCTCGACCGAGTTGCCGATGCTTGCCGATTTCCCGGCCGACTTCCGCTACGTGCTCGGGCTCCAGGAGGCGGTCGTCGTCGGCATGGCCGACGGCTTCGCGCTGGCTTCCGGCAAGACCACCGTCGTCAACCTCCACACCGCGCCCGGGGTGGGCAACGCGATGGGGGCGATCTTCAACGCCCAGGCCAACCACTCGCCGCTGCTGATCACCGCCGGCCAGCAGGCGCGGGCGCAGATCACCCTGCAGGCCAACCTCACCAACCGCGACGCGACCCGGATGCCGCACCCGCTGGTCAAGTGGTCCAACGAGCCGCCGCGGGCCGAGGACGTGCCGCTGGCACTGGCGCACGGCGCTCATCTTGCCGGGCTGCCTCCGCGCGGCCCCGTCTTCGTCTCGCTGCCGATGGACGACTGGTACGCCGAGGTCGACGAGGGCGACGCGCGGGCCGCGATCGAGCGCCAGGTGAGCGGACGCGCGGTCGCCGACCCCGAGGCGGTGCGGTCGCTCGCCGAGCGCCTCGATGCCGCCGCGAACCCGGTCCTCGTCGCCGGCCCCGACATCGACGCCAGCGGCGCCTGGGACCTCGCCGTCGCCTTCGCCGAGCGCCAGCGGCTGCCGGTCTGGGCCTCGCCGGCGACCGGAGGCGTGCGGCTCGGCTTCCCCGAGAACCACCCCAACTTCCGCGGCGTCCTGCCGCCGGCGATCGGTCCGGTCGGGCAGACGCTTGAGGGCCACGACCTGATCCTCGTGGTCGGCAGCTCGGTATTCCCCTACTACCCACACATCCCCGGGCCGCTGCTGCCGGAGGGGGCGAAGCTGGTCGCGATCACCAGTGATCCCGACGAGGCCGTCCGCGCCCCGATGGGCGACGCGATCGTCGCCGACGTCAAGCTCAGCCTCGAGGCGCTGCTGGAGGCGGTCCCCGAGTCAACCCGGCCAGTGCCGGAGCCGAACCAGGGCCCGCAGGAAATTCCGCCTTCGGACCCGCTCAACGCCTCGACCGTCCACACCGCCCTCGGCGAGGTCCTGCCCGAGGACGCGATCGTCGTCCTCGAGTCCCCCTCGAGCACCCTCGCCCTGCGCAACCAGCTGCGGCTCTCGCGACCCGGCAGCTACTACTTCAGCGCCGGCGGCGGCCTCGGCTTCGGGCTCGCCGCCTCGGTCGGCGTCCAGCTCGCCCAGCCGAACCGCCCGGTCGTCTGCGTGCTGGGCGAGGGCTCGGCGCAGTACGCGATCACCGCCTTCTGGAGCGCCGTCGCCTACCAGGCTCCCGTCACGTTCCTGGTCCTGCGCAACGAGGAGTACGCGATCCTCAAGTGGTTCGCCGAAGTCGAGCAGGTGACCGGCGCCCCCGGCCTCGACCTGCCGAAGCTCGACGTCGCCGCGGTCGCCGAAGGCTACGGCGTCAAGGGCCACCGCGCCTCCGACCGCGACAGGGTCGGCGCCGCCCTCGCGGCCGCTCTCGCCTCCTCGAAGCCGGAGCTGGTCGAAGTCCCGGTCGCCCCCGGCATGTCGCTTTTCTAGGGGAGCCATGGCGCTGCTCCAGCGAAACCCGCAGACGCTCGCCCCGCAGGGGAGCGAGCCCGCGGCCGACCGCGCTCCGGATGAGGTCGCCGCAGGCGTCACGCAGCCGTTGCGCGGCGAGCTCGAGGACCTGTTGGGGCCCGACCGCCTGCTCTCCAGCGCCGGCGACATCGTCCGTTACGCCTCCGACGCCAGCCCCTACCGGCTCTTCCCGCGGGCGGTGGTGATGGCTCGCGACGCCGAGGACGTCGGCAAGGTCCTCGCCTACGGCCGTGGAAAGGACATCCCGGTCACCTTCCGCGGCGGCGGCACCAGCCTCAACGGACAGGGTCAGAGCGACGGCATCCTGGTCGACGTGCGCCGCCACTTCGGCGGCGTCGCGGTCGAGGAGGACGGCGCCCTCGCCCGGGTCAAGCCGGGCACGATCCTCGGCCACGCCAACCGTGTCCTCGCTCCGCACGGGCGCAAGCTCGGCCCCGACCCGGCCAGCACCGACGTCGCCACCGTCGGCGGCGTCATCGCCAACAATTCCGGCGGGATGCGCTGCGGCATCACCCGCGACTCCTACTCGACCGTGCGGGAGCTGCCCTTCGTCCTGCCCTCGGGGACGGCGATCGACACCGCTGACCCCGGCGCCGCCGAGGCCTTCGCCGCCGCCGAGCCCGAGCTGGCGGCCGGGCTGGCCGAGATTCGCGACGAGATCCGCGCCGACGAGGAGCTGAGCGAGCGCATCCGCCGCAAGTTCGCGATCAAGAACACGACCGGCTACCGGCTCTGCGCCTTCCTCGACGCCGATCAGCCGCTGGAGATCTTCCGCCGCCTCCTGGTCGGCTCCGAGGGCACGCTCGCCTTCCTCGCCGAGGCGGTCTTCGAGACCGTGCCGCTGCCGGCGACGACCACCACCGCCTGGGTCCACTTCCCCAGCATCGACGCCGCGATCGCTCCGGTCCGCGACCTCGTCGAGTGCGGTGCCACCGCGGTCGAGCTGATGGTCGCGCCGGCGCTGATCACGGCCGCCTGGAACATGGTCGGCGCCCCCGAGGAATGGAAAGAGCTGCCGCTGGAGTCGGCGGTGCTGCTGGTCGAGTTCGGCGCTGGAGAGGAGGCGGTGCTCGACGACTACGTCACCCGGGCGAACGAGATCCTCTCCTCGCACGAGACGATCCGGCCGATCGAGTTCACCCGCGAGGCCGAGGAGATCGAGCTCAGCTGGCGGGTGCGGGAGGGGCTGCACGGACTTATCGGCAAGCTGCGGCTGCCCGGCACGGCGCTGATCGTCGAGGACGTCTGCGTGCCGCCGGAGCGGATCGCCGAGGGCGCCCGCGACCTCCAGGCCCTGCTCGCGGAGCACGGCTTCCTCGCCGGCGTCGCCGGCCACGCCTCCGCTGGGAACCTCCACTTCATGCTGACCCCGGACTTCGCCAAGCAGGAGGACCTCGATCGCTACGAGGCCTTCATGGGCAAGCTGGTGGAGCTGATCGTCGGCAAATACGACGGCTCGCTCAAGGCCGAGCACGGGACCGGGATCAACATGGCGCCATACGTCGAGCGCGAGTGGGGGGAGCGGGCGACCGAGCTGATGTGGCGGATCAAGGGGCTCGCCGACCCCGACGGCGTCCTCTCCCCGGGCGTGGTTCTCAACCGCGACCCCGACGCTCACCTGCGGAACCTGAAAACGACGCCGCAGATCGAGGAGTCGGCGACCTCATGCGTCGAGTGCGGCTTCTGCGAGCCGGTCTGCCCGAGCCGCAACCTGACGACGACGCCGCGACAGCGGATCGTCCTGCGACGGGAGATGGCGCGCCAGCCCGCCGGCTCGCCGGTGCAGCGGGCGCTGCTGGAGGAGTTCTCCTACGAGGCGCTGGAGACCTGCGCCGCCGATGGCTCCTGCCAGCTCGCCTGCCCGGTCGGGATCGACACCGGCGCGATGGTCAAGGAGCTGCGCCACGAGCGCCACACCGACCGCGCCGAAAAGGCCGCGCTCTCGGCGGCTCGTCGCTGGGGCGTGGTCGAGGGGGCGTCCCGCGTCGGGTTGCGCTTCGGCGGCCCGCTGGCGCGCCGGACCAAGCGCGGCCGCGCCCTCCCGGGCCCCTCCCCGGGCAAGCTGCCGGCGACCCTGCATGAAGGCGCCGCCGCCGTCTACGTCCCCTCCTGCACCAACCGAATCTTCGGCGGCTCGCCGCTCACGGCGTTGGTCGAAGTCTCGGCCCGC
>DATAIY010000304.1:0-4280 GCA_036262475.1 Solirubrobacterales bacterium | reverse complement strand
GCTGGCGGCGGCGATCGTGCGCCGCGCCGAGAGCGCGGGCGCCGCGGAGACCGGCGCCAGCGATTTCGAGAACGTGCCCGGCCACGGCGCCCTCGCCACGGTCGATGGGCACGCGGTCGCGGTCGGCAACCGCCGCCTGATGGAACAGAAGGAGATCGACCTCGGCCCGCTCGCCGCACGCCGCGACGACCTGGCGGCGGGAGGGCGCACCGCGGTCTTGGTGGCGGTCGATGGTCGTGCCGCGGCGGTGATCGGGATCGCCGACGCGCCACGGGAGACCTCGCAAGCGGCGGTCGCCGCGCTACATGAGGCGGGTGCCGAAGTGGTGATGCTGACCGGCGACAACGAGGCGACCGCGAAGCGGATCGCCGAGGGCCTCGGGATCGACACCGTGATCGCCGAGGTGCTGCCCGGCGACAAGGCCACGAAGGTCGCCGAGCTGCAGGCTGCCGGTCGCAAGGTGGCGATGGTCGGCGACGGCGTCAACGACGCTCCCGCACTGGCCCAGGCCGACCTCGGCATCGCGATCGGCGCCGGCACCGACGTGGCGATCGAGACGGCCGACGTGGTCCTGATGCGCTCCGATCCCCTGGACGTGCCGACCGCACTCGCGATCGGCCGGGCGACGCTGCGGAAAATGCACCAGAACCTCGGCTGGGCGGTCGGCTACAACTCGATCGCGCTGCCGATCGCCGCCGGCGTCTTCCAGCCGTCGCTGGGCCTTGAGCTGCGCCCGGAGATCGCCGCCCTGTCGATGTCGGGGTCTAGCTTCATCGTCGCCGTCAACGCACTGCTGTTGCGGCGGGCACGGCTGCCGGCGGTCCAGGCGAGCCAGCTTCCGGCCGGCGCCGCCGACTCCGATTAGGGACGCCGCGCGACGCCTAGGATGTGAGGAATCGCCGGAACCGGCGGGCCCGGCGTGAAGGGAAAGCGCTCCTGGCTCTCGATCCGAAAGCCGCTGCGCTCGATCGCCGCGCTGGTGTCGCGGCTGAGGTGACAGCCGCCCCCGACGCGCGGCCAAAACGTGGCGTCGGCGAAGCGCTGCATGCGCCGGACCCAGGGCTTGTGGGCGACGACATGCTCATAGAAGCGCAGCTCGCCGCCGGAACGGATCACCCGGCGCAACTCGGCCAGAGCCCGCGAGGGGTCGGAGACCGAGCAGAGGACCAGCGAGGCGATCCCGGCGTCGAAGGACCCGTCCTCGGCCGGAAGGTTTGCGGCCACGCCGTCGACCACTTCCACCGGAACCGGGGCCGCAGCCGCCGCCGCGATCGCCGCCTCGCGCAGGCGCGGCTCGGGCTCGACCGCCAGGACCCGCTCGACCGTCTCGGGATAGAGCGGGAAGTTGAGGCCGTTGCCGGCTCCGACCTCGATCACCTCGCCGCTCAAGCCGGCGAGCAGCTTGCGCCGGTGCTCATCCTCGCCGTGGGCCTTGCGGCCCGAGGTCATCCGCATGTAGAGGCGGGCAAAGAGCGGGTGGTGGACCTTCTCAGACATCGCTGGACCCGACCGCTCGGCGCAGGACGAAGTAGACGGCCGCCCCAACGGCTGCTAGCCAGCCGAGGCTGAGCAGCAGCTCGCTGCTGGCGTTGAAGCTGTGGGAGAAGGCGCCGTCGTACATCACCCGCGAGGGGCCGTAGCCGGGCAGCAGAACAGCCAAGGGCCCTGGCGTCTCGCGGAACATCGGGCTCTGCACGACGCCGAGGTCGGTGATCACCAAGAACAGCATCAGGTAGGTGGCGGCGAGCTTGTCGAGGAGGGCGCCGGCGAGGGCGCCGATGCCGGCGTAGATCAGGCCGAGCAGGACGAGGGCCACGAGCAGCGGCGCCCAGGAGGCGGGGGTGAAGTTGATCGCGGTGATGACCGCCGAGACGGCGACGACGATCGCGGTGGCGGCGGCGAGGACGCCGAGACGGGCGATCACGGTCTCCCCGGGACGGTAGCCGGCGACGACGAGGCGGCGGTCGGCCTGCAGCGCGGACTGCATCACGAAGACGCCGAGCAGCGCGGCGGCGAAGCCGATCACCATGCCACCCATCCCGGCGCCGTGCAGCTCCTTCATCGTCGTCGTCACCACCACCCCGCCGGGCAGGCCAACTTGTTTGGGGGTCGAGAGCGTCTCGGCGATGCTTTTGGTGATCACGTAGGCCGGCAGCAGCACCAGAACGATCAGGACCAAAGGCCGGCGCCGCTGGTCGCGGAAGGCCATCACCGTGGCGCCGCGCGCTCGCGCCAGCATCACTAGGCCCTCGTCCTCGCCGCAAACCAAAACGCCGCCATTGCGACCGCGATCGAGGCGACGGCGACGGCGACCATCCCGAGCCAGTCGGCGCTCGGGGAGCCCTGCCCGCCGCCAGCGTCGATCAGCAGGTTGGCCGCCGCCCGCGTCGGGGTCCAGGCGAAGGAGCCGTTGGAGGTCATCTCGGGGCTCGAGAAGGCATCCAGCGAGAAGAGCAGGACGACCAGCAGCGAGCCCTCCAGGGCGCCCTTGACGAAGGCGCCGATCAGGGCGCCGAGGCCGATGTAGATGACGGCGAAGCTGGCGATCGCCACGGCGGCGTGCAGCGGGTGGCCGATGCCGCTGCGCAGCCACAGCGTCACGAAGGCGAAGGCGCTCACGGTGAGACCGATGGCGAGCGCGGCGGCGATCCGGGCGCTGGCCACCCGCCAGGGGCCAAGGCCGGCAACCGAGAGACGGCGGTCGGCACCGCGCGAGGAGGAGACCTGGAAGAAGGCGAGGGTGCCGGAGAGGAAGGCCGCCGCCCAGCCGGCGCTGATCGCCGTCGCCGACTGCGCCGCGAGGGTGCCGCCGAGCGCCTTGGCGAAGTCGCCGAGGACGCTGGCGAAGATCAGCACGAAGAAGACGGGGATTGCGACCAGCAGGACGAGGGTCAGGGGTGCGCGCAGGTGCTCGCGCGTGAAGTCGAGGCTCGGTGCCAGCACTGCGCTCAGCAATTGCAGACCTGCCCATCGCACAGTTCATACATCCGGTCCAGCCGCTCGCGCTCGGCCAGCAAGTGGGAGACGATCAGAATCCCCATGCCGGCGTCGCGGCGGCGCTCGGACATCTCCCAGAAGCGCAGGTAGGTCTCCCAGTCGAAGCCCGAGTAGGGCTCGTCGAGCAGTAGGAGTTCGGGTTCGTGCATCAGCGAGATCGCCAGGTTGAGCTTTTGGCGGGTGCCGCCGGAGAGCTCCTCGATCCGGTAGGAGCGGTACTTGCCGAATTGCAGCTCCTCGAGCAGGGCAGCGACCGATCGTTTGCGCGCGTCCTCATCGAGGCCGTAGGCGAGGGCGAAGAGCTGGAAGTGCTCGTCTACCGTCAGCTTCTCCCAGAGCATCGGGACCTGCGGGCAGTAGCCGAGCCGCTTGGGTCGATGGACCTCACCGGCGTCGCGCTTCAGCAGGCCGACGACGATCTGCATCAGGGTGCTCTTGCCCGAGCCGTTCTCGCCGACCAGGCCGACCAGCTCGCCACCGCGCACCTCGATGCTGGCGCCCCGCAGCACCTCGATCGTTCGGCGTCGCGGCCAGATGCCCTGGTGAAAGGTCTTCTCGACGCAGGTGGCACTGAGGATCAGCGGGCCGGGCGGCCCGCCGCCCTTGGCCTGAGGGGCTCGAGCGGCCGGAGCGCTGACGCCGTCGGGCGTCACCTACCCGCCCCCGCGCGACATGCCCATCATCATCATCGCCATCATCGCCGTGCACATCACCGCGACGACGATGAAGCCGGCACCGACGACGCCGGTGGCGACGAGGGCGATCGCGATCACCAGCATCGGGACGCAGCAGGCGACCATCATCCAGTGACCGTGGCCGCCCTTCCTTTTCTTCCCTTGGGAAGCGGGGCCATCAGCCTGGCTCCGCTCGGGCCGGTCCCCTCTCTCCAGGTCGGTCCTACGAGGGTCGAGGATGCTCATGTCGGCCTCCTTTCAGAGAAGCGGGCGTGTAACCCAGCTTGCGGTACAGCGGGCAGTGCCCGAGCGCGCCGGTGACGATGAGATCGAGGCCGGCGAGGATCAGCAGCACCTCGAGTACGACTACGAGTGCGCCGCCCCCCGAGCCGAGAAGGATGAGACCGCCGATCGCGCCGACCAAGCCGACAAAGATGCGGCCGAGCCGCTCGGCGAGGGTGATGTTGATGGTTGGTCGCTTCATTTGCCTGAACCTCCCTTCCGACACAGCGTAGGAGTGCCTCGAGCGTCCTGCCATCCGTGTAAACCACCCCTTCCCCTGGGGTTTTTCCCCCGAACTCATCCCCGCTTCGCGCACGAGGATGCGGC
>DATAIY010000303.1:0-1621 GCA_036262475.1 Solirubrobacterales bacterium | reverse complement strand
CGAGAAGGATGTCGCCGAGGGGCAGGCCATTGCCACAGTGGAGCGGCTCGACGGCGAGGGCGTGGTCGGGGAGATCCGCCGCATGCTCGGCGGCGAGCGCTCCGACGAAGCTGCCACCAAGCACGCCCGCGAGCTGCTCGCCGCCGCCTGAGAATGGGTTCGGGCCTTGCCTGGCGCCCGCCACTTGGCCTAGTCTGAGCGGGTGGCAACCACCAGTCGCCGTCGCCTTCCTGCTCTGCTCGGGCGTCGCAACGGCGGCCGGCCGGATGCGCCGATCGAAGGCACCGCCCGCCTCGGCGAGCGGACCAAGCACCTGGTCAAGCGCCTGCGGCCCGGCGACATCGCCGTCATCGACCACGTCAACATCGACCGGATCGCCGCCGAGGAGCTGATCGAAGCCGGGGTCGCAGCTGTCCTCAACGCCTCGCCCTCCTCCGACGGGCAGTACCCGAACGCCGGGCCGCTGATGCTGGCTCGGGCGGGCGTCCGCCTGGTCGACGCCCCCGATCGCGGCCTATTCGAGCTGCTCAACGACGGCGACCGGATCACGGTCGACGGCGGCACCGTCAGGATCGCCGACCAGGAGGTGCTGCGGGGACGGGTTCTCGGCATCGCCGAGCTCGAAAGCCAGTTGCAAGAGCAGCGCCAGCGGATCGACGAGGCGCTGGCGGAGTTCGCCGAGAACACGGTCGCCCACGTGCGCCAGGAGACCGACCTGCTGACCGGCACCATCGACTTCCCGCCGACCAAGGCCTCCTTCCGCGACCGGCACGTCCTCATCGTCGTTCGTGGTGAGCGCCACCGGCGCGACCTGAAAGCGCTGCGCGCCTACATCCGCGACAAGCGGCCGCTGATCGTCGCCGTCGACGGTGGCGCCGACGGGGTGCTGGAGGCCGGCCTGAAGCTGGACGTGATCCTCGGCGATATGGATTCCGCCAGCGACACGGCGCTGACCTGCGGCGCCGAGCTGATCGTCCACGCTTATCCCGACGGCCGCGCGCCCGGCTGCGAGCGCCTGATCGAAGCCGGTCTCCCGCACACCGTCGTCCCCGCCGCCGGCACCAGCGAGGACGTGGCGATGCTGATGGCCTACGAGAAGGGCGCCGACCTGATCGTCAGCGTCGGCGCCCACTTCAACCTGATCGAGTTCCTTGACCGCAAGCGCGGCGGCATGTCCTCGACCTTCCTCACGCGCCTACGGATCGGCGAGCGACTGGTCGACGCCAAGGGCGTCAGCCGGCTCTACACCCCGAGCTCGACCCTGGCCCCGGTCGCCCTCTTCGGGGTCGCCTTCGCGATCCTGCTAACGATCCTCGTGATCACCTCTCCGGCCCTCAACGACGTCTTCCTGCTGGTCTGGCTGAAGATCAGGATCTGGCTCGGGATCTAGGTCCCGGGGCCGACCATCTAGCCTTTGGCTGCTGATGGGTTACAGCGCGCGCTACCACGCCACCTCGCTTGTCGCGGTCTTCCTCTCGCTGGCGATCGGGATCCTGATCGGCGCCGAGTTCGGCAGCGACGCGCTCACCACCACCCGCAAGAACCTCGAGCACAGCCTCGTCGGCAACCTCCAGGATGCTCGCTCCAAGGCCGACGAAGTGGGCGGCGAACTGGGGCGATC
>DATAIY010000302.1:0-2480 GCA_036262475.1 Solirubrobacterales bacterium | reverse complement strand
GCACGGGCTCGCCGTCTACCCCCAGCCGGGGCGCTACTCGCTCGG
Source organism: Solirubrobacterales bacterium (assembly GCA_036262475.1). Classification (GTDB taxonomy): domain Bacteria; phylum Actinomycetota; class Thermoleophilia; order Solirubrobacterales; family 70-9; genus VAYN01. The sequence continues at coordinate 2,435 of DATAIY010000302.1, read as the reverse complement.
GCACACCGGCGTCTTCCGCTGATAGCGCCCGCCGCTCCATGCTCGCCTCGCGCGCGGTCCGCGACCTCGCAGCGCGGTCCGGCATCGATTTCGACGAAGCCGATGGCCATGCCCCCAAAGGCGTCGCCGCGGAATGGGATGCCTACACCGTCGCCTCGACACCCCTTTCGGCCGACAGCGACGACGAGGCTTAGTACGACGACGGTTCTGAGGCGGCCCGGCAATCTGGGTATCTGGTTAGGGATAGACCTGCTCCCCGGTGTCCTCGTCAATCACGACGATCGCGACCGAGGGACACCCTTCCGCGGCCTTCATGATCACGTCGGGTGGCTTGTGGTAGCAGCCGCGGTAGCGCGGGCCCCCCTCTCGCATCTCGTTGGGCTTACGAAGCAACCGTTCCCGGCGTGGAATGGGCGCGGCGATCCCCGGGATTAGCCCACTCATAAGCGAGAGGGGGGCGCGGGCTACTCTGAGATGCCTGCTCGGCTGCGGTGCCCATCTCATTTTCCAATTTGTCCATAGATCGTCGCAGCCGTCGGGTAAGGAGAGGGTAAAGCCGGGGTTCTGCCCGGTGTCCTTCTTTGGCGTCCCTCCCAAGCTTCTGGACATAGAGGCTTTGGCGGGTTCGGACGTCCCCTGCACTCCGCTCAATTGCTGGAGGCAGTCAGGAGACGCCTGAAAGCGGCGCGCGCGGTCCGAGCGCGGCAGTGGTACCGGGTCGCCTCAGCTCGATGAATTAGGGACCCTGGGTGAGCCTGCGAATCGCGCCGGCGTCTCGTGCCACAAGGCGCGGGACGAGCCTGCCCGGCGGCAGCTCGACCACGAATGCCGTACTTCCTCGAAGGCGATGGTTTTGCCAGCTGGCGGCGCTGCCAGGATAGCGGGGCAGACGCCTCAGCGGGAGGCCGGCCAATCTGGCGAAGCTGCGCTCTACGCCGATGTTCTCGCCCGACTTGTCAATCACCGCGAGCGGCTGATGGAACCAGATGGTGACGCGCGGGCGGACCCGCAATATCAGGTCGCAAGCCATCCGTGATTCAGGCTGGTCATAAGCGCACCGAGCAAATACCCGAGCATGAGGTTCTTTGGGTTCGGCAGAAGCAGCATTACCGTGGTCGCAGCAAGGAGGGTCGGGTTGAGAGCTGCCGGAGAGCGAATACGAGGACATCCACGCAGAGACCCAATCAGTTCAAAGGCCATGCCAGGCCGTATTTCGTCCTCTAGGTGATGTGGGTAACTACCGATCCCCCGGCCATAGAATGCGACGTAATCTAGGCGACCGCCGGCTGGGCGATCCTATCCGGCGGTTCCTTGGCATCTAGACGGAGGTGGTGGCGCGGTGGAGCGTAAGGCGAGCGCGGCTGGACTGGTCCTTCTGACGCTGTGCGCGGGCCAGTTCCTGATGATGCTCGACAGCTCCGTCATGAACGTCTCGATCGCGACGGTCGCCAAGGACGTGGGCACAACCGTGACCGGAATCCAGACGGCGATCACCCTCTACACGCTGGTGATGGCGGCGTTCATGATCACCGGCGGGAAGATCGGTCAGATCATCGGTCGCAAACGTGCCTTCACGATCGGATGCATCATCTACGGCTGCGGGTCCTTCACCACCGCGCTCGCGCCAAATCTCGGTGTGCTCCTGATCGGGTGGTCGTGTCTGGAGGGTCTCGGAGCTGCCCTGATTCTGCCCGCCATCGTTGCCCTCATAGCGTCCAATTTTGGACGCGACGAAAGACCACGCTCCTATGGCCTGGTCGCGGCGGCGGCCGCGATTGCGGTGGCCGTCGGCCCGATTGTCGGCGGCCTCTTCACGACCTACCTCTCGTGGCGCTATGTCTTCGCTGGCGAGGTCCTGGTGGTGATCGCGATCCTCGTCCTCGCCCGCCGGATCGCCGGCGGGGTGCCCGAGAAGAAGGTGCGGCTCGATCTGGTCGGAACCGCGCTTTCGGCCCTCGGCCTTGGCCTGATCGTGTTCGGGATCCTGCGCGCGGGGACGTGGGGATTCGTCAAGGCCAAGCCTGGGGCTCCGGAGTGGCTTGGCTTGTCACCGACGATCTGGCTGATCCTCGCCGGCGGGGTCGTTGTGTGGCTCTTCGCCGTGTGGGAGAACCGCTTGGTCGCGCGCGGCGCCGAGCCTCTCATCAACCCGGCGATTCTGAGGACGTCGGTTCTGCGCGGCGGCCTGACCTCGTTCTTCTTCCAGTACTTCCTGCAGGGTGGGCTCTTTTTCGCCGTGCCGCTCTTTCTGTCCATCGCGCTGGGGCTCTCCGCGATCGAAACGGGGGTGCGGCTCCTGCCGCTTTCGTTCACGCTCATCCTCGCCGCTGCGGGCATTCCAAAAGTCTTCCCCGACGCGTCGCCACGCCGTGTGGTCCAAGTGGGCTTCTTGGCGATGTTCGCCGGCTTGGTGGTCATGGTGGGCGCCTTAGACG
>DATAIY010000301.1:0-2367 GCA_036262475.1 Solirubrobacterales bacterium | reverse complement strand
TCGAACTCGACGCCGGGTCGCTTGCTGCCGGCCAGGACGTCGAGCCAGACCTCGCCGAGCAGTTTGGGCTCGAGGTACTGCTGGATGATCTCCACGTTCTCCTGCGACGTCACCTGCGCAGTATGCGGCAGAGAGGCCGGGCAGAAGCGCCGCGACCTCGACCGCCGCCACGCGAGGGGAACCTTCTTCGAGGAGGGTCGCCACGTCACCAACCGTGAAGCGCTGATGCGCTGGATCCTCGCCAGCGGGGACGAGATCGCCAACCACTCCCTCGACCACGCGCTCTACCCCGGCTACACAGAGCTTGCGACCACAAACCGGCTAATCCGCGCCGCTACCGGATTCACTCCGTGCCTCTTTGCGGGTGCGCGCCTCCCACGAGTGATGCTTCGCAGATGCAGTTCACGGCGGCACAGACGTTGTGCTCTGGTCCGTTCATCCATCGTCGGAACCCGTCGACCTTTCGGCGCGCGCTGCCGGACCCTCTCGCTGCGGCCTTCAGCCGCCCCCGAGCGAGACCCGGTGGCCCGGTGTTAGGTAGGCGCTCAGCTTGGAGAAGAGCAGGCTGGCGTAGCTGCGACTGTCGCCGGCGCTGCGCGGCAACTGGGTGGTGACGATCGCAACCGAGAGCTTGCGCGAGGGCAGGTAGGCCATGATGCCGGTGTACCCGTTGAGCATCGGGTTCTGCAGGCGCCAGCCGCTGGCGACGATTATCCCCAGGCCGAAGTAGAGATCGGACCGGAAGCCCGCGAAGCCGACCGTTCCGCATCGGTCACCGACACCTTCGGCTCGGTAACCAGCAACCCGCGCTACGCGAATAGCACCTGGGGCTGGGACGTCGTTGACGTGGCGACCGGCGAGACGCTGTACCAGCACAACGCCAACCTGCAGTTCGACCCCGGCTCGATAATCAAGGGGTACACAGCGGCGACTGTGCTCAAAGCAGAGAGGCAGCTTTCAGGGCAAGCTTCGGGAACCCGTCAGGACCGGAAATCTGCCCGCCGTGGGCTGGCGGCACCATCGCCCGTCTATCACCCAGATCCGTCAGCGGGGCCACTCGGCTGCTCAGTGCCTCAACGCCTCACCGTGCGGATGCGGGCGCGGGCGGGGCTGGGAAGCGTCTCGGTCATGTAGGCGAGGGTGCCGCTGAGCGCCGTCGGGCCGAGCTGGCGCGTGCCGCCCCGCCCGCGGCGTCGATTGGGGCAGTTACTGGCCGCGTTCCAGGCGTTTTCGTAGCCTGGTTGGTAGCCGGGATCGCGTCGCACCGTCGAGGGCAGGTCGACCAGCACGCGATCGCGATGGGAAGAGTGCAATGTGCCGAGCAGCAGCTTCTGGGCGCATGCGTCAACGCGCTCATACAGAAGCCGGTCCCCCAATACGGAGGGATTGAAGAGGGCGGCGCCGCGGCGGCTTTGCCGCAGCAGATGCCGGGAGCCCTGGGCGAGGCTCACCGCTTCGATCCTGCTCTGCTGAGGGGTGTCGATAGTGAAGACCAGCCTGCCGCCTTCGAGCGCCGGGCGACCTATCTCGCCCACCGGTCGGGGGCCCAGGACGTGGCGCCGCTGGGAAGGGTTGGACAGGCGGGCGGCGATCAGGGTCTCGGACGCACCGCCGCCGCTGCGTCGCCGGGGTCAACTTCGGGCTCAGCGAATGGGCGTCGGCCACGGTCACCTGGCTGCCGTTCCTCCAGGCGATAAGCAGGCCGCCGAGCGCCGGATCGGAGCCGGGCAGAGCCCTGACCTCACCGGAGGATCGCCTCAGCATTCCCGAGCCACCGAGCTTCTGCCAGACGAGCTGCCGTCCGCTTGCGACGGGGTTGGCTCCCCGCGGCAGGACCAGCGCCTGCGCAACGCCGGCGCTGATCCAGAAGGCGCAGAGCAGGAGGCCGATCGCACCGAGGCGCCGCAGGCCCAGCCAGAGGCGCGGCTCGGTTGCCAGCACCTCCAGCTGGCGTTCCGCGGCGGGGTCCCTGCGCAGACCGGGTGCCATCCAGAGGACCGGCAGCGCCCGGCCGATCCCGAACGCCAGGCCCGTGGCCAACCCCATCGATACGCTGCCGAGGGCAAGCGTGATCCCGGCGAGCGCCCAAAGCGCGAAGCTCAACACGAAGGTCGTGAAGCCGAGGCCGAGCAATAGTCCGTAGAGGACCGCGGTCAGCGGAAGCGGCAATGTCCAACGCCAGCGCTCCGGCACCTGGCGGCGAATCTGAGGGGCGATCTTCACTCCGCGCCAATCGAGGACGGCGCCGGTCAGCGCGATTGCCGCCCCCAGCCCCTTGGCGATCCCGCTGTCGCCGAGCAGCGACCCAGCCCATGCTAGGCCGCAGAAGGTGAGGACGCCACCGGCCAGCGCGCCGAGCGTGAACGT
>DATAIY010000300.1:0-1675 GCA_036262475.1 Solirubrobacterales bacterium | reverse complement strand
CCCTGGCCCTGTGCGGGGACCGGGCGCCCGCCGGCTGCCTGCTCAACGCCGAGTTCCCCGCCGCCGTCGCCGCCGGCAACGTCGAGACCTCGAGCCGGGTCGCCGACCTCGTGATCGCCGCCCTTTCCGGCGCCCGCCCGGTCCCCGCACAGGGCCAGGGGACGATGAACAACCTGACCCTCGCCAACGACGATTTCACCTACTACGAGACCCTCGGCGGCGGCCAGGGCGCCTGCCCGGACGCCGACGGCCCGAGCGCGATCCACGTGGCGATGTCGAACACGCTGAACACGCCGGTCGAGGCGCTCGAGACCGAGTTCCCGCTGCGGGTGCGGGAGCTCTCGCTGCGGCACGGGAGTGGCGGCGAGGGCGCCCACCGCGGCGGCGAGGGGATCGTGCGGGAGATCGAAGCGCTGGCGCCGATGCGATTCACGCTGATCACCGAGCGTCGCCGGCACCCACCGCGGGGCAGCGGTGGAGGCAGCGACGGCGCCCCCGGCCGAAACATGCTCAACGGGGCGCCGCTGGCGAGCAAGGCGGACGGCGAGCTCGGACCCGGAGACCGGCTCAGAATCGAGACTCCGGGCGGCGGCGGAAGAATTTAGGGACCAATTATTTGGTGTTTTTGGCGCGCTCGTCTAGAATGCGCGACCTCGGGCAGGCAGAAAGGCCTTTTTTCGGCCTGGCAGCACCGCCCAGCCCCACCTCCACTTCAACCTTCGCAGGTAATCACGTCAAATGCCGATCGCTTTCAAGGAATGGGCAGTAACGGTCCGCGCTCTCGCGGAGGGCGAGCAGCTGCTCACGCTCCGCAAGGGTGGCATCCGTGAGGAGAACAAGCACTTCGAACTCGAGCATGAGCGCTTCTTCCTCTACCCGACCTTCGACCATCAGCGGAACGACCTGGTGCGCGAATCCCACCACCCGGAGCTTCGCCGCGCCCTCGAGGAGGGTGTCTGGCCGGACGAGGAGCCACCGCCGAAAGCGTTGCTCCAGGACGGAGGCATCCCCCAGCCCGACCGCGTCCGCTTGCGTGCCTGGGCTGAGGTGACCGATCACGTCACGATCAACGACCGCCGCACGCTCGACTGCCTCTCGCCGTACTACATCTGGACTCCGGATTACGCCGAGAAGCGCCTCAACTGGAAGCGGCGCCACCCCCTTCACATACTGCTGCTGCGGGTCCACCGCATCCCGCGCCCGGTCACGGTGCGCGTCCGCGACGAGTATCACGGCTGCCGCTCCTGGGTCGAGATCGACCGCGATCTACCCTTCGAGGGCACCCCGGTGATGGCGGACGAGGAGTTCGACCGCGCTCGCCAGGAGATTCGCGAAGTATGTGGATCTCCAGAGCCCGCTCTGGTTTGAGCATCAGTCCCGGCCGCTAGGCTCGATTCATGTCCTGGATCGAGACGGAGTCGCTCAGCTTCACCGCGCGCCACGACTCCGACGACTCGGCGTTCGCGGAGCGGACGCTGGACCGGATGGAGAACCTGCGGCTACGGCTGGAAGACCGCTTCGCGCAGGTCCCGGGCGAGGTCACCGTGGTCATCCACACCAATCCGGCCTGGTTGACGATGGCCCACCCCTTCCTCCCCGCCGCCCGCTGGTCGGCGGCGCCGGCCGGCCGCCGCTACCTCGCCGGCTGGGCGATGGCGACGGAGCTGCACGTGCT
>DATAIY010000299.1:0-4675 GCA_036262475.1 Solirubrobacterales bacterium | reverse complement strand
GCTTCAGCGGTGAGACGGCCTCGGGCTGGCAGCAGGTGAGCTTCTCCAGCCCGGTCTCGATCCAGGCCAACACGACCTACGTCGCCGGCTACCTGGCCCCGAAAGGGCACTACTCGGCCAACGGCCCGACCCTCGAAGCCGGGGTCAAAAACCCGCCGCTGCAGGCGCTGGCCAACAGCACCAGCGCCAACGGGGTCTACGCCTACGGCGCCTCGTCGGTCTTCCCCACGAACACCTACCAATCCTCCAACTACTGGGTCGACGTGCTGTTCTCGCCCTGATTCGATCGACCGTGCCCAAGGAACCAGCTATGCCAAGCGCCCGCAATCTCGCCCTCGCCTTCGCCCTCGCCACGATCGCGGCCTTGGCGCTCGCGGCCTGCGGCGGCTCAGGAACCTCTTCGAGCAGCAGCCCCAAGGACGGATCCTCAGCCTCGAGCAGCAGCCCCAAGGACGGATCCTCAGCCTCGAGCAGCTACATCGTGCCGTCGAAGGACAAGATCTCGACGACGAAGAGCACACCGAGTGTCGCCCAGCAGCCTCCGGGCCAGGTCAACGACGAGGTCAACGGGACAGGGACCGGCCCAGTGAACCCGTGCCGTCTCGTTTCCCGGGGGGAGGCCGCCGCGATCCTCGGGGAAAACGTCAGCGTCACAGTGGGGCAGCAGGGGCCGACGTGCATCTACGCCACGCAGGGCTCGAAGCAAATGGTGACGCTTGTTGTCGAGCAGGCCAGCTTCACTTACCTCCGCCACCACGCCCGCGGGTCCTCCCGCGTGCAGGTCGGCAGCCGAGCCGGCTGGTGTCTGCGCTACGGCTCGACCTCGGTCGCGGTGCCGCTGAGCTCCGGGAGTGTGCTGAACGTGACCGGGCCCTGCGGCGTGGCGGCACGCTTTGCTGCCCTGGCCCTTGACGGCATCGCGCGCGCAGGCTGAGAACCAGACTCTCGGGAATACGCAGGAATCGTCTGCTCTGCAAGCGCGAGCGCGGGCCCCACGATCACGTCCTCCGCCGCGACCTTCCGCGTGAGTGCGGGTCCGCATTTGAGACGCCCGAGAAGGGTTCGGCGGAGTCGCCTTGCCGCCGGCTCGGCCGAGGTGGCGCCCGAAGGGGTTCCGCCCACCGCCCGGCCGTGTGCGGTCGCCGATCGAGTTGACTCGCCGTCGACCTGGAGTGGGAGGGGGGCCCCAACGCGCTCCTGGAAACCCCGTGACCGAGCCGTGAGCGCCGCTCCGATCGCTGCCCGCAATGCCAGCGGCGGGGAGAACCTGATCCGTGGCGCCCTTGCGGGCGCCGCAAGCGCGGCTCCGCCCAGCGCGAAGACCCAGAGCGTCACCGCCGGCATCTGCCAATCCCAGTCCACACCGGCATGCAGAGCCCAGGCAAGCCCGGCGGCGAAGAGCGCCGCGTAGAGGGTTCGATGGGGTCCTCCCAGACGGGCGGCGAACCCGGGCCGTTGACGCGGACGCTGACCGAGGGCGCCCGCCAGTCCTCCTCCGCGGGGGCCGCTACAACTGCGTCGCGCGCCTCCCCCCTCAGGTCGGGGGACACCGAGTCCTCGAGGTCGAGGACGATCTCGTCCACGCGCAGGCCACGAGCTTTCTCCAGCATGCGGGCTGCCCGCGCCGGGACCGAGAGGCACGAGCGTCGTGCCTTCACTTGCCGCGAGCATATGGGCTGATCTAAGCTCACCACTTCAACAAATCGGGAGTAGAGGGCAATGTCGCAGCAAACGGTTGTCGTGGTCGGTGGTCCCTTCTTCGAGGACCTCGAGCGCGGCCAGGTGTTCGAGGCTCCGGCGATGACGATCGAAAGTGGGCACGCGGCGATCCACCAGGCGATCAGCGGCGATCGCCTCGCCCTGCCGCTCGACGCCGAGCTTAGTCGCGAGGTGACCGGCGCCGAGCGGTGCCTCGTCCATCCCAACCTCGTCTGCGACGTGGCGATCGGCCAGTCCACGGTCCCCACCCAGCGGGTGCTGGGCAACCTCTTCTACCGCGGCCTCGTCCTGTTGAGACCGGTCTTCCTCGGCGACACCCTGCGAACCAGGACCGAGGTCGTTGCCCTGAAGCAGAACCGGCCGCGCTCCGACGGCTCGGCCTCCGGGTTGGCCGCGCTGCGCATTCAGACCGAGAACCAGCGAGGGGAGCCGGTACTCGACTTCTACCGCTGCCCGATGCTGCCGCTTCGCGACCCGGCCGCGGCGACGGGCCACGAGGACAGCTTCGAGGCCATCTCCAGCGAGCTGGAGATGGAGCGCGTGCGGGACGCGGTGCCCGCGGGCTGGCGCTACGAGGTGCTGCGGGCAAGGTTCCCGGCCGGCACAGCCGACTCGAGCCCCGGGGCGATCTTCTCGATCGAGGGCCGCGACACGGTCACCTTGGCGCCGGCGTTGGCCCGCCTCACCCTCAACCTGGCGATGACCCACCGCGACCCCGGCGCCGGAGCCCACGGGCGGCGGCTCGTCTATGGCGGGCAGACGATCTCGATGGCCGCCGCTGCGGCCTCGGCCGCCCTGCCGGGACTGGCGACGATCGTCGCCTGGCGCAGCTGCGATCACTCGGCGCCGGTCTTCGAGGGAGACGTCCTCAGTGTCGAGCTGGGGCTCTCCGAGAAGATGCCGCTGGAGAAGGCGGGCGCCGACCTTGCCGACCTGCGCGCAATCGTCCACGCCGACCGGGGAACCGGGGAGCCGCCCGAGCAGGTGCTCGACTGGCGCTTTCTGGGCGTCCTCGCCTGAGCGGAGGGATCGCCGATGACCGACGCAAGTGCAGTCTCCACGGCAAATTCGCCAGGCAACGGGTCCGGGGCAGGCCGGGGAATCCTCGACGGGCTGAGGGTGGTCGAGGGGTCGGCTTACGTCGCGGCCCCGCTGGGAGGGATGACGCTCGCCCAGCTCGGGGCCGACGTGATCCGTTTCGACCCGATCGGCGGCGGGTTGGACCGAAACCGCTGGCCTGTCACCGACGAGGGCGCCAGCATGTTCTGGGCGGGCCTCAACAAGGGCAAGCGCTCGATTCAGGTGGACCTCGCCTCCGAGGAGGGAAGGGAGCTAGTCGCCGCGATGGTCGCCCAGCCTGGTCCGGAGGCGGGGATCCTGCTGACCAACTTCCCGGCCCGGGGCTGGCTGGCCTACGAGGCGCTGCGGGATCGCCGCGAGGACCTGATCATGGTCAGTATCAACGGCAACTATGACGGCAGCTCGGCCGTCGACTACACCGTCAATCCGGCGACCGGATTTCCCTGGGCGACCGGACCCCGCAACCTCGGGGTGCCCTTCAACCACCTGCTGCCGGCCTGGGACGCCATTACTGGCAACCTGGCAGTGGCGGGACTGCTGGCGGCGGAGCGCCATCGCCGGATGACCGGAGAGGGCCAACTGGTTAGAGTCGCCCTCTCCGACGTCGCCTTCGCGATGGTGGGCAACCTGGGAAAGATCGCCGAGGCCCAGGTTCTCCGCCGGGAGCGCCAGAAGGAGGGCAACTACCTCTACGGCGCCTTCGGCCGCGACTTCTCGACCAGGGACGGGAAGCGGATCATGATCGTCGCCCTGACCTCGCGCCAGTGGAAGGCCCTGGTCGAGGCGACCGGCCTGCAGGGGCAGTTCGCCCTCGCCGAGAGGGCGATGGGGGTGGACCTCTCCAAGGAGGGCGAGCGCTTCGCCGCCCGCGAGGTGCTCGCGGCCATCCTCAAGCCGTGGACGATTAACCGCGATCTAACCGAGATTGAGGAGACCTTCGACCGCCACGGCGTCTGCTGGGGGCCATACCAGACCTTCATGGAGCTGGTCGACCACGACCCCCGCTGCTCGACCGAGAACCCGATGTTCGAGCAGGTCGAGCAGCCCGGTATTGGTACCTACCTGATGCCCGCCTCGCCGCTCGACTACAGCTCCTCGGGCCGCCTGCCGCCGCGCCGCGCCCCCGACCTGGGCGAGCACACGGACGAGGTCCTGGCGGGCGTACTCGACCTCACCGACGCCGAGATCGGCCGCCTCCACGAGCGCGGGGTCGTGGCGTAGGGGGCGCTTCCTCTCCCGCGAGCTATGCGAACGCCGAGGGCCAGCCCCTTTTGGTGTCCATGCTGACTAGTTGACTCGCCGTCGAGCTGGAGTGGGGAGGGGGCCCCAAGGCGCTCCTGGAAACCCCGTGAGCGAGCCGTGAGGCTGGGCAGGGCAAACCACCCAGGCGCGGAGCTCTGAATTTAGAAGGAATTCATCGCTCGAAAAGGAAAGCCTCAACCTCTTCACCTATTTGTAAGCGTGGAACATCGAGAATGCGCGGCCTCGCCTTGATTCGCTGGGGAAGCGTGCGACCCCCACGAGAGAGTGGCGGCTGAAGGGTCCTGGATTTGGTCATGACATTGTGGATAGCTCTATTCGCCTGGATCGGGCTGGTGCCCGCGCTCTTGGTTTCGCTTCGCCTGCGGCGAGCCTCGAAGGCAGTGTCGAACGAACCGACCGTTGCTCTCCAAAAGTCGGTGATCGTCGGAAATTCGGCACCCCCGCGGCGGGATTTCGGTCGTCGGCGCGTTCCTCGTCTGCTGGGGACGCATGCCGCCCGACGATGCACAAAATGCAGATTCGCCATCGGCGCTCGGGGGGCACGCGCCAGGCGACGCTGAGCGGTATACCGGGGTGGGCCGGGGGCCGCCGGCGACGAAGCGCCGTCGACAAC
>DATAIY010000298.1:0-3334 GCA_036262475.1 Solirubrobacterales bacterium | reverse complement strand
TCGCCCACGTGATGCTGGTGGAGGGACGGTGACCGAACCGAAGCAGCCCCCGCACTGGTTCGAGTCCGACCCCTTGTGGTTCAAACGCGCCGTCTTCTACGAGATCCACGTACGTGGCTTCGCCGACTCGAATGCCGATGGCAGTGGGGACTTCCGCGGACTCACGGAGCGGCTCGAGTACCTGCAGTGGTTAGGCATTGACTGCATCTGGCTGCTGCCGATGTACGCCTCTCCGTTGCGAGACGGCGGCTACGACATCTCCGACTACCACTCCGTCCACCCCGACTACGGGACCCTCGACGACGTCCGCGACTTCGTCGAGGCCGCCCACCAGCGGGGAATCCGGGTGATCGCCGACATGGTGGTCAACCACACCTCCGTTGACCACCCCTGGTTCCAGGAGTCCCGCTCCAGCCCCGACTCGCCGAAGCGCGACTGGTACGTGTGGTCGAACACCGATGATCGCTACGCGGAGGCGCGGATCATCTTCGTCGACACCGAGACCTCGAACTGGACCTGGGATCCGGTCGCGGGAGCCTACTATTGGCATCGCTTCTTCTCCCATCAGCCCGACCTCAACTACTCCAATCCGGAAGTCCAGGAGGAGATGCTCGACGTGATCCACTTCTGGCTCGGCCTAGGCCTCGATGGGCTGCGCCTCGACGCCGTGCCCTACCTGTTCGAGCGGGAAGGCACGAGCTGCGAGAACCTGCCCGAGACCCACGCCTTCCTCAAACGCGTCCGCGCAGGGGTCGATGCCTCCTTTCCTGACCGCCTGCTGCTCGCCGAGGCCAACCAGTTGCCCGAGGACGTGGTCGAGTACTTCGGCGAAGGCGACGAGTGCCACATGGCCTTCCAATTCCCGGTAATGCCCCGGATGTTCATGGCGCTGCGACGCGAAGAGGCTGCGCCGATCCTGGAAACTCTGGAGCGGACCCCACCGATCCCGCACAACTGCCAGTGGGGGCTGTTCCTGCGAAACCACGACGAGCTGACCCTTGAGATGGTCACCCCCGATGAGCGCGACCACATGTACTCCGAGTACGCTCAAGACCCGCGCCTGCGGCTCAACCTCGGGATCAGGCGGCGGCTCGCGCCGCTGCTCGACAACGGCCGGGACGAGGCTGAACTGATGACGGCGATCCTCTTCTCGCTCCCCGGAAGCCCGATCCTCTACTACGGAGACGAGATCGGGATGGGCGACAACGTGTACCTCGGGGACCGTGACGGCGTGCGCACCCCGATGCAGTGGACCGGTGACCGAAACGGCGGCTTCTCGCAGGCCGACTTCGCCCAGCTCTACCTGCCGCCGCTGATGGACCCCGTCTACGGTTTCCAAGCGGTCAACGTCGAGGCCCAGCTTCGCACACCAAGCTCGCAACTTCGCCGGATGCAGCGCTTCATCGCTCTTCGCAAGGCGCACCCCGTCTTCGGGCTGGGAAGCTACGAGCAGCTGGGAACAAGCAACCCCCGCATATTCGCCCACATCAGGGGGTACCAAGACGACATCGCGCTGTGCGTTCACAATCTGGCTAACTCGGCCCAGGCCGTCGAGCTAGATCTCTCAGCGCACGAAGGCCGCCACCCGGTCGAGATGGTCGGCCGCAGCCGCTTCCCCCGCATCGGTGAGCTGCCGTACCTGCTGACGCTGGGACCGCGGGGGTTCCTTTGGTTCCTGCTCGAGAACCCCCCCGATGAGATCGAAGGGAGCCGGGCGGATGAGCGCTGAGGCGATCCGGACGGCGTTCCGGGCCGGCGAACTGGGCTTTATTGATCCCGAGGCGCTTGCCACCTGGATCACGCGCCAGCGCTGGTTCGGTGCCAAGGCGAGCGAGGTCGTTCAGGTGGGCGTGCGGGAGGCGATTCCGCTACAGGGCGATCCCCCCCTTGCGATTGCGATCCTCGAGGTGCGTTTCCCGTCCGGGACGCACGACCTCTACCAGGTGCCGATCGGCCTGCGACCAGCCAGCGAGGGCGGCGAGGCGATCTTCGAAACGGGCGGGTGGCTCGCCCAGGAAGCTCTCGAGGACCCAGCCCAGGCCCTGCGACTCGGGCAGTTGCTGGGGCGCTCGGCCGTGATCGAGCAAGGGCCCGCCCGACTCGAGTTCAATGCGCTGCCCGGGGGGGAGACTCTAGCGAGCGCGAGCCGTGTGCGCCCGATCGGCAGGGAGCAGTCGAACAGCTCGCTGGTCTTCGGCGAGCAGGTTGTCCTGAAGGTCTTCAGACAATTGGGCGCCGGCATCAACCCCGAGCTGGAGATGCGGCGTTTTCTCACCGAGCGCGCCTTCGGGCCGGTGGCCGAGCTGCTCGGCTGGTACGAGCACCGAGGCGAGCTGATCGACGCCACGCTAGGGGTCGCGGAGCGCTACGTCGCCGATGCCCGGGATGGCTGGGAGCTGACGCTCGAGGCTCTTGCTAGCGGCAGAGGCGAGGAGTGGCTGGCGCGGCTTGCCGAGCTGGGGACCGTGAGCGCGGAGCTGCACAGTGTGCTCGGCTCCGACTTCTCCGACCCGGACTTCGCACCCCAAGAGCCCACCATGGAGGCGATGGCGTTGGCCGCCGCCGCGATCGACGCCGGGATCGAGCGCACCTTCTCCGACCTGCCCGACGATCCGGCGCTGACGGGCATCGCGGGGCGCGGCGAGGAGGTGCGCGAGTACGCGCGCTTGGTGGCCCAAGGAGGCGGGGGCGGGCTCCTGATCCGCAATCACGGCGATCTCCACCTCGGCCAGACGATGCTCGCTCCGACGGGCTGGATGATCGTCGACTTCGAGGGCGAGCCGGCGCGCCCGCTCCACGAGCGCCGAGTCAAGCGCTCCGCGTTGCGCGACGTCGCCGGAATGCTGCGTTCGTTCGCTTACGCGGCTGGCGCGGTCAAGCTGCAGCACGCGGTTGGTCCGCCGGCCGGCTGGGAGCAGCGGGCGCGCCGCTCGTTCCTAGACGCTTACACGGAGAGTGTCGATCCCGCCTTGCTGCCCTCCGACGCCGCGACGCTCGAGCAAATGCTGACTTTGTTTGAGCTCGAGAAGGCCGTCTACGAGCTTGGATATGAGATCGACCATCGCCCGGACTGGGTTCCGATCCCGGCCGTCGCGATCGAGCGTCTGCTCGAGGGAATGGCGCGGTGAGCATCGAGCAAGAGATCGAGCGGCTGGTCGCCTGCGACCAGCCCGATCCCCACGCCCTGCTGGGAGCCCACCCACGCAACGGCAGCGTCGAGGTCCGCGCCTTCCGTCCCGGAGCGCTGGCGGTGCGAGTTCATGCGGCGGGGCGCGAGCCGGTCGCGCTGCATCAAAGCCACCCGGCCGGCGTGTTCGACGGCGTGATCGAGGGG
>DATAIY010000297.1:0-5141 GCA_036262475.1 Solirubrobacterales bacterium | reverse complement strand
TGGCTCCTTGGCGGCGAGCAGTCGGGCCACATTATCGCCACCGATTTCGTCGCCACCGGGGACGGGATCGCGGCGTCGCTGATGACCATGCGCGAGCTCGGAACCGCCTCGCTCGCCGACGCGGCGCCGATGCGCAAGCTGCCCCAGAGACTGGTCAACGTCGAGGTCGCCGACCGCGACGCCGTCGCCGACGCCGCCTTGGTGTGGGAGACCGTCGAACGCGAGGCGGACGGCCTCGACGGCCGCGGCCGAGTGCTGCTGCGGCCGTCCGGCACCGAGCCCCTCGTCCGGGTGATGGTCGAGGCACCCAGCGCCGAGGAGGCCGACGCCGTCTGCCGGCGATTGGTCGGCATCGTCCGTCAAGAGCTGGCCTGAGAGTGCCCGCCCTCTACCTTTACTCGCCTTCGTGTGCGGAATAGTCGGATACGTCGGCTCCCGCCCCTGCGAGGAGCTGCTGCTGACGGGGCTGGAAAAACTCGAATACCGAGGCTATGACTCGGCCGGCCTCTCGGTGCTCGAGGACGGCGAGGTCGAGAGCGTCCACGCGGTCGGCAACCTCGCCAACCTTCGCGCTGCGGTCGAC
This sequence comes from Solirubrobacterales bacterium, assembly GCA_036262475.1. Classification (GTDB taxonomy): domain Bacteria; phylum Actinomycetota; class Thermoleophilia; order Solirubrobacterales; family 70-9; genus VAYN01. Next base: position 4,558 of record DATAIY010000297.1, on the reverse strand, counting down.
GGCCGCGCCGCCAACGGTGCCGGCCCGCTGCCGCCCGCCAAGACCGGGATCGCCCACACCCGCTGGGCGACCCACGGCCGGGTCACCGAGGAGAACGCCCACCCGCATGACGACAGCTCCGGCAAGGTCCACATCGTCCTCAACGGGATCGTCGAGAACCACGCCAACCTGCGCAAGCGTCTCCAGGCCGAAGGGGAGGTCTTCACCTCCGACACCGACGCCGAGGTGGTCGCCCACCTAATCGCCCACCACTACGACGGCGACCTCGCCGCCGCCGTGCGCGCCGCCTACGCGGAGCTGCGGGGCCACTACGCCTTCGTCGCGATGCACGCCGACGAGCCCGATCGTCTGCTCGGCGCCCGCAAGGAGTGCCCGCTGGTCGCCGGCGTCGGCGAGGGGGAGACCTTCCTCGCCTCGGCGATCCCCGCCTTCCTCGCCGACACCCGGATCGCGATGCCGATCGAAAACGGCGAGATCGTCGAAATCGAAGCCGGCGGCGTCCGCATCACCGACACCGAGGGGACGCCGATCGAGCGCCGCTCCGAAGAGGTGACCTGGGACGCCGACGCCGCCGAGAAGGGCGGCTTCGAGACCTTCATGCTGAAGGAGATCCACGAACAGGCCGACGCGGTCGCCGAGACTCTCGCCGACCGCCTGCCCGGCGACGAGGGGGTCGACCTCTCGGACGTCGCGCTCGAGGACTCCTTCCTGCGCGACCTGAAGCGGATCGTGATCGTCGCCTGCGGCAGCTCCTACCACGCCGGCCTGGTCGGTCGTTACGCGATCGAGGAGTGGGCGCGGGTGCCGGTCGAAATGGACATCGCCTCTGAGTACCGCTACCGCAACCCGGTGGTCGGGCCCGGAGACCTGGTCGTCGGAATCACCCAGTCCGGCGAGACCGCCGACACGCTGGCGGCGATGCGGCTCGCCCGCGACGCGGGGGCAACGGTCCTGGCGATCACCAACATCATGGGCAGCCAGGCGACGCGCGACGCCGACGCGGTCCTCTACACCCGCGCCGGCCTCGAGATCGGCGTCGCCGCGACCAAGACCTTTGTCGCCCAGGTCGCCGGCATGTACCTGCTGGCGCTGCGGATCGCCGAGCTGCGCGAGTCGCTGGCGCCGGAGCGCGTCGCCGAGCTGGTGGCCGAGCTGAAGGCGCTGCCGTCGAAGATCGAGGAGACGCTCGCCGCGACCGAGGACGGCGTCGCCGCGGTCTCCGCCGCCCACAGCGAACAGAACTTCTTCCTCTACCTGGGCCGCCACATCGGCCTGCCGATCTGCCTCGAGGGGGCGCTGAAGCTGAAGGAGATCTCCTACATCCCGACCGACGCCTACGCCGCGGGGGAGATGAAGCACGGCCCGATCGCTCTGCTCGACGAGTCGACCCCGGTCGTCTGCGTCGCCACCGACAGCCCGGTGCTGGAGAAGGTCCTCTCCAACGTCGAGGAGGTCCGCGCTCGCGGTGCGCAGACGATCGCGATCGCCACCGCCGGTGGCGATCGCGTCGCCGAAGTCGCCGACGAGACGATCGAGGTCGCCCGCACCGACTGGATCCTGCAGCCGATCGTCGCGATCCTGCCGCTGCAGCTGCTCGCCTATGACATCGCTCGCGCCCGCGGCCTCAACGTCGACCAGCCGCGCAACCTGGCCAAGACGGTCACCGTCGAGTGACGTCGCTACGATCCGCGCTCGCATGAAGCCCCGACTCCTCTTCCTCCTGGCTGGCGCCGCAGCCGCCCTCGCGATCGCCGGCTGCGGTGGTGGTGGCGGCTCGGGCGCCGATCCGGCGACCCTGGCGCCGCCGAAGGCGCCGGTCTTCATCGAAGCGACGATCACCCCTCAGGGAACGCTGAAGTCCGACGTCGACTCCCTCGCCAAGAGCGTCGCCGGCGTCGACAACGTCGGCGATCTGCTGATCGAAAAAGTGGAAAAGGCGGCGGCGGCTTCCAACGAACCGTTCGAATACGCGAAGGACGTCGAACCTTGGCTGGGCGAAAAGGCCGGGCTCTACCTCGAAAGCTACGACGGCAATAACTTCAGCGGCTACGGGATCGCCGTGCAGGTGACCGACACCGGCGCCGCCCAGGAATTCGTCGACAAGTTCGTGAAAACCGACAGCGGCGGGAACCTGAAGGAAGCTTCTTACGAAGGGGTCAACTACGAGGTCGAACCGCAAGACGGCGAAGCCGTCGGGATCGTCGGCGACTTCATCGCCTTCGCCGAAGACGAGTCGGCCTTCAAGGCGATGATCGACGCCTCCAACGGCGAATCTCTGGCCGACGAGGACACCTTCTCGAGCGCCGTCTCGGCCGCCCCGAGCGGCAGTCTCGCCAACGTCTTCGTCGATATCGGGGGCCTGATCAAGGAAGCCGGCAACGGGGTCGACCCCGAAGCGCAGGTCTTCCTCGAAGCTACCGGGATCGACCCCAACGAAGCGACCGCCGTGGCCAGCCTCGTCCCGGGCTCCGACCAGATTGAGATCGACCTCAGTACCGACGTCACCGGCGACCACCCGCAGTCCGGCGACGCCTCGAAGTTGCTCGGCTCGCTGCCCGGCGGCTCCTTCGCCGCCTTCGCCTCGGCCGAATTCGGCAAGCGCTTCGGGGAATCAATCGACCGCATAGACGCCAAGGGCATTCCCGGCCAGCTCGAACCGAATGAACTGAAGGCCGCCCTCAAGGCGGCCGGCATCGACCTCGAAAAGATCAGCGCCTCGCTTGGCGATCTCGGCGTCTTCGCTGAGGGCAACACCGAAGGCAACCTCACCGGCGCCCTGGTGTTGACCACCAAGGGCTCCAAGGAAGCGATCAACACCGTCTCCAACATCGGCCTCCTGCTGCGCGCGACCGGAACTCCGGGTGTTACCGCGATCTCGGGCAAGGCGACCGGCTTCTCGATCCGCAGCCCCGAACTCGGCAGTCAGCCGCTGGTCGTCGCCGCGGAGGGGGATCGGATCGCGATCTCCTACGGCCTCGCCGCCTCCGCACAGGCGCTCAGCGCCGGCTCGAGCGCAACCCTGGCCGAGAATCCGGCCTACAAGGAAGCTGTCGCCTCCCTCGGTGACACGCCGATCAGCGGCTTCGTCGCCGGCCCCGCCGCCCTCCAGCTCGCCAGCGCCATGGTCCCGGCGGCGAAGAAGGCAGGCTTCGAGGTGGCCAAGCCCTACCTGAACAAGATCGGCTATGTCGCCATCGGCTCCGGCTCCTCGGACGAACTGACGACGGCGAAGATCATCGTCGGCCTCCTCAAGTAGGGCGGTGGTTCCGATGGCCGCCGGCGTCGGCATCGACCTGCTGGAGATCGATCGGATGGAGCGGGCGCTGGAGCGCCACCCGCGCCTCGCCGAGCGGGTCTTCACCAGCGGCGAGCGCGAGTATGCGGTTTCGCGCTCGCGTCCGGGGCGCCACCTGGCGGCGCGCTTCGCCGCCAAGGAGGCGGTCGTCAAGGCGCTCGGTCTGACGGGCGGCTTCGGGTTCCGTGAGATCGAGGTCGTCGCCGGCGAGCCTCCGACGGTCAGGCTCACCGGCCACGCCGCCGAGGCCGCCGAGGGCCTGCGCGTGGACATCTCGCTGACGCACTCGCGGGACAACGCCGCCGCGGTCGCCGTGGCCGAGCGCCGGACCTAGGTCACGGTCCCTGGGCCGTCCGGACTAGGCTGGGAAGAGATGGAGGCCTGGCTGCAGCCGCTATACGACGCGGAGGGGATTCGCGCGGTGGACCGCTGGGCGATCGAGGAGGTGGGGGTTCCGTCGCCGGAGTTGATGCGGGCCGCGGGGACGGCGCTGGCGGAGGCGGTGGCAGGGCTCGCTCCGCAGGGGCCGGTGCGGATCCTCTGCGGCAAGGGCAACAACGGCGGCGACGGTGAGATCGCAGCCCGCCACCTCACCGGCATGGGGTTCGACGTCGAGACGGCTCTGATCTTCTCCGGCCAGGCGCCGAATGACTTCGACGCCTGGCTGTCCGGTTGCGGCGCCGTCGTCGACGCGATCTTCGGGACGGGATTCGCGGGGGCCCCGCGGGAACCGGCGGCCGCGGCGATCGCGGCGATCAACCGCTGCGGAGCCCCCGTAATCGCCTGCGACATCGCCTCCGGCGTCGATGCCTCCAGCGGTGAGATCGCCGGCGCCGCGGTTGCGGCCGACCTCACCGTGAGTTTTCACGCCGCCAAGTTGGGACAGCGGATCGCCCCCGGCAAGTGGCACACCGGCGAGCTGCGGGTGGCACCGATCGGAATTCCCGCCGGTGCGCCCGGCGAGCCCGCCGGCGGCACGATCGACCCCGCCGTCCTCGCCCTGGCGCCTCGCCGCGGGCCGCAGTCGACCAAGTTCAGCTCTGGCCAGGTGACCATCGCCGGCGGCTCGCGCGGGCTGACCGGGGCGGTACGGATGTCCTCGACCGCCGCGATCAGAGCCGGTGCCGGCTACGCGACCGTAGCCATTCCGGCCGATCTCGAGCCGATCTTTGAACTGGGCCAGCCCGAGGTGATGTCGGTCGGCTGCCCGGGCGGCGAGGGATGCCTGGCGCCGGGCTCGGCCGAGGCGGTGCTGGGAGCGTT
>DATAIY010000296.1:0-1516 GCA_036262475.1 Solirubrobacterales bacterium | reverse complement strand
GTCCGGAATCGTCCGGGCGTCGAGCGCCTGACGGTAGCGGCGAACGAGCGGCGCTAGCAGCTCCACCGGTAGGCTTCGCCCTTGCAGCTTCAGGACATCGGCGCCCGCTTCGGCGTAGGCCTCGACATCTGCGATCCGGCTGATCTGCCGGCTCGGAAAAAGTCGCGTGTCGACCCGCCGCCCGGCGGCAAACAGGTCCCAAGGTTGCTGGCAGATTCTGAAGCAGGCTCCGACGCCTCCTCGCTTCATGCTGCCGGTCTGCCGCAGCCCCCGAAGGGCGCCCTCCGGCGCCTCGCCCGCGCCGGCCTTCGACGAAAACGCGGCCGGAAGGGGCGACGGCTTCAGATGCACGTAGCTCGGCATCCAGCATTTTCCGAGGAGGACGAACTCCTCGACCATGTGGACCATGATCTCCACGGAGATTCCCCGGACGGTCCTGATCTCGCGCAGCTCCGCGGGGCTCACCGTCCCCGGCAGGACGACGGCGTGAGCGCCCAGGTCCCTGAAGAAAGCGACGTCGGCGACCGTCTGGGCGCCGCAGCCGATGCTGGCGGTCAGCCGCAGATCCTCGAACCGTCGCCGCAGCGCCGCCAGGATTCCGACGTCGTTCACGATGACGTCTCGAATCCCCAGATCCAGGAGGGCGGGGACGCGCTCGAAGAGTCGCCTACGCTCCTCGGGCTTCGGGATCGTATTCAGGGCGACATGGAGGCTCCGGCCGGCGGAGGCGACCTCGCGCTGCGCCGCCACGAGCTCGTCCCAGCCCAGCTCTCTCCGCGCCCCGCCACGGCTCCAGCCCTCGAGGCCCACGTAGACGGCATCCGCCCCCGCGCCGAGCGCGGCCCGGACGGCCTCGGGGGTTCCGGCAGGTGCGAGGAGGACCGGCACCGCCATCACCTCAGCCAAAATACTACGTGCCGTCGACTATTCATCGTGTCGAGTGATTGTAGGCCGCGATTCCGGCCGAGAGTCAAGCGGTTTCTCGACTCCGGCCGTTCCCTATAATCGCCGGCGATGGCTCCACGCCACAGTCTCACGGACACGTACCGCACGATGGCGCACCTGCGGCGGTTCTTCGAGTCGGTCCGGAGGACGATCACGACCGAGCCGACGAATGGCGGTCTCACTCCCGCCCAGCAGTTCGCCCTCCTGACGCTCGCGGGTAACCCCTCGAACGACCCTCTGACGATCGGCGACCTGGCGCGCGAGACCTTCGCCACGATGAACACGACCTCCGCCCTCGTCCGGCGGATGGAGCGCGCCGGCCTCGTCCGCACGACGCGCTCCCCGAAGGATCACCGCTTCGTTTACGTGAAGCTGACCGCGTCGGGCGAACGCCGCCTTCGCCCGTCCACGGCCGCCGTCGCAAAGGCCCTGCGCTCTGCGGCCGACGAGCAGGGGAGGGCCCAGCTTCGCACCGCGTTCGAGACGTGGTTCGACAACTGGGGCGCCGTCGTCAAGGCGCTCTCTTCGGGCAAGCAGATGCCGCGCCGCGCACGCGCCGCGAGACGACACT
>DATAIY010000295.1:0-5956 GCA_036262475.1 Solirubrobacterales bacterium | reverse complement strand
CCACCTACACCGACCCGAGCGGCTTCAACGCCAAAACTGTGTCCACCGCCACCGATCAGCTAAAGCTCGCCCGGGTGGTTATGGGCGAGCCGGTGTTCGCGGCAATCGTTGACGAGCCCTCGACAAAGCTGCCGGTTGCGGGGCATGTGGTCAACTCCAACGGCCTGGTTGGGGCGGATGGGTATGTGGGAGTGAAGACCGGCTCAGACGAAGCGGCCGGCGGCTGCCTCATGTTCGCGAAGCGGGTCCCGGTCGGCGGGCGGCGGTTGACGGTACTCGGCGTGGTGCTCGGCCAGCGGCACGGCGAATTGGTCGAAGCCGCTCTCACGAGCGCCCAGCGGCTCGGCCACTCTGTGGCGGCCGCCCTAAGCGTGAAGACAGTCCTGCCCGTGGGAACGCGGGTGCTGAGTGCGAGTAGCGCCGACGGTAGGGGCACCGTGGCCGTGACCGCGGGTGCCGTACGCGAGATCGGCTGGGGTGGGCTCACGCTCCCCGTCCGGGTGGTCGCGAGGCCGGCTAAGAGCGAGCTGCGGGCCGGCGAGCGCATGGCGACGGCGGCCGTTCGGGGCGCGAGCGTCGTCAGGATCAGCGTTGTGGCCGCGGGCTCGGTTGAAGGGCCGTCGCTTGGATGGCGCCTGCTGCACCTGTTCTGAGTTGCCCGCTGCTTTCTCACTCAGGCGTAGTCGGGGCGTTGGATGGGGGCGCCGGCGGTGCGAATCATCCGACCCGACCTGGGGTAGCGCTTGTTGATGAGCTCGAGCTAGACGTTCGGGGCCATCCTTAAGAGTGGTCGCGACGACGAACACAGGCCCGATTCGTCTCTCGCGACCACCCGCGAATAGTCGAGGGGTTCAGGGCTCCAATACCTATCTAGCCGCGATCCCGTCAACTGCTGCGTGATAGAGCGATGAAGGGGTTCGAACCGAACCTCCCAGATTGATTCCTTGCCGCGTTCTGGTTTCCGCGTTTGCGGCTGCCCGGGCGATCGCGACCCGCTGCTTCTCTCGGCGCCGGTGGTATGCGGCATGCACCAAGCGGAGAGCCCGCGAATCCCTCAGCTGCGCGGCGGTGGCTGCTTGCCCTCCAAGATCGCCCGGCGCTCGCGGTAATCATCGGTTGAAATATCTCCGGCGGCGAGTCTGCGCTCGAGGATCTCAATCGAGCCAGCGCCGTGCTGATCCGCTCGCCAAGGAAGGGAACGCACCAGCCAGACGACGCCGAGGATGACGAGGCCCCAGAAGAGGACCATGCCCAGCGCCATGACGATCCACCAGCCGGCGCCCCAATCGTCCATGTGGTGGCCCCAACCCATATCGGCGAGGAGGAGGGCGAGGGCGATCATGGCGGTGGGCCTCCTTCGAGGAGCCGCAGTCGCTCGCGGTACTCCTCGGCGCTGAGATCGCCGCTGGCGAGGCGCCGGCGCAGGGTCTCGACGGGATCTTGGCGTCGCCTGCTGGGGCGAACAAGGAAGACGGCCAGCCCCACTGCTGCGATCAGCACGGCCATCATCCCAACCATTGCACTGGCCGAGGGGCCCTCGTCATCGTCGCTGCGTTCGCCGCGCCAGCCCATCATCGTTCCCGGCCCTCCGGAGGCGTCAAGTCTCTCCCAATCGTTGGGCTGGCCGAGCACATTCCGGAGCCCCATCCGGCCCGTCAGCCCCATCACCTGCTCGAATCCGACGGGGGTGGTTCCATCGCAGCCGGCGACCCGGCGACCAAGGGCAACGTGTATTTCGGTTTCACCACGCGCCCCGAGCCTCGTGCGCATGTAGCGGTTCATCGTTTCATGCGCGCGGGCCGAGCCCGCCATCCGGTCCATCGCGAACTCTCCTATCGCAGCCAGATCTCGGGTGCTCAATTCACCGCACCGCTTGCTTTCCTGAGCTACACCGGCGAGGAGTTGGGCGCCGCGTGTATCGGCGCTGGCCTGCGCTTGAGCCGCAACGACACCCGCAATCAAGGCGACGAGGAGAACGGCCGCGACGAGCAACCTGCGGATGTTCGCCATGGCATGTATGCGAAGGCCGAAGCGCGCCATACCCATCAGTGTCCAGGAGCCGCTGAGGGAAGGCGTCCGTGCCTATTACGACAGTTCCGCGGGAGAAACCCTGATAGACACCCCAGCCGAGCACTCCACCGCCTTGGCCCGGTATGCACGACGTCGGCAAGATCGGCACACCGGCTGAGATCCTCCGCAAGCCGGACCCCTGAGCAAGGCGGAGCGCACGGCGATCGAGCGCCACACCGTGGCTGGCGAGGAAATCCTTGCGCACTTTGAAAGCGAGCTGTCGCTCTTAGGCTCGCTTCAACGCAGTGGGGAACGAAAGAACGAGAGTGCTGCGCAGCATCTTCGCCTAGGCGAACGTGATCTCGACGCTCTGCCTGTTCGAAGCGGGTGGGCAACCTTCAATTCAAGGAATGCAGCGGCGAAGCCACCTCCTTTCAGGATCGCGAAGGCAAAGGGGGCGCCGGACAAGATCCTGAAGCGCCACCAGCAGACCCAGTCTGGTGATCCACGTCAACGGTTGAGCCAGCACACCGAGAACCCTGCCAAGCCGATCCCCAGCCTCGCCCTGTCTCTGGTCCCCAGCGCGTCCGTCGCTTCCATCACTGGCCAGTGGCCGCTGCGCGGAGCTACCCGGCGACGAGGATATGGAACCGCAGCGGCCGGCCCAGCTTTGCCGGCAATCCGCCGGGGTCGGTTTGGCAGTTAGTGAGAGCGACCCCTTCATTCGTCAAGGCGGGGATGTCAACGGAGATGGAGCCCGCCACTCGGGCGCCGTGGTGGCTGAAGGTACCGGCGAAGATCAACTGGCCCTGGCGGGAGATGCCATCGAAGGCCGGGGTCCGAAGGCGGAATCTGTTGCCCTTTACGTGAATCGAGCCGAAGCCCTGCGGGCCAAGCACGATGAAAAGGGTCCGGGAAGCCGCCAACCGTTCCGGCCCGAATTCGGGTAGGGGATCGCAGGAGAGCTGGAGCTCCACGATCAGATTCGCGTGTTCCACGCCTTCGATCCCAAAGACGTTGTCCGCCGGAATTGACGTCGTCCGCCCGCTTTTCACAAGGTGGTTGGCAAGGAATTCAACGATGGTCAAACCCCGGTCGCCGCGGCTGTGGGGGTTGGTGAGCCGGAACGTCCCCTGTGCCGTCTGGCCTGGAGAACCCGTCGCCGCTGTGGCCGTGACCCCGAGAGCGAAGAGGACGATGCAGATGACGGCTATGTACCGGCGCCTCACAGGGCACATTCTCCCAGAAGATCGGCTCCCTGCGCCTCACCCGAGCGCTAGGTCAGACCAACCCCAGATGGTGGATTCCACGACCATGCACACCTGGATGACGTGCGTGGCGCGGCGCATCTCGGCGTCCTCGGGCTTGCCCTTGGCGCTGCAAAGGGGTGCGCCCCGCGTCCCCCCCTGATTGGGTGTGGCGGCCGCAGGCCGTGCTGGGCCCAGTCCCCGCTCTGTCATGCGCGGGGTGCCGACCCGCCCACCGCGGGCCGCTCGGCACTCCATACGGTCCTGATCTGCTCGGTCCGGCGCTACCCTTTGGCTGACCATGGAGCAGGGAGAGAAAGCCGCGACCAATAACGCCAGTGACGGCGAGGCTGTGCGGGTGATGCGCCTGCGGGCGGATGCGAAACGGCCGATCAGCGTCAACCTGGCGGAGGGCATTGCGCTAAGCCACATGCTGATGCGGTTCGTGGGAGCCGCAGGCAAGGCTTGAGCGGCCCGGCGTTCGACGAGCTGCTGCGGCGCCTCTCGGAGGCAGGTGTGGATTTCGTCTTGATCGGCGGCCTCGCGGTGAACGCCTGGGGGGTTGTGCGGGGGACCAAGGACGTCGACGTGGTCGCGGCGTCGAACCAAGAGAACCTCGAGCGCCTGGCCGCGGTGGCGGTGGCCGCCGGCGGCCACGTGCAGGCCGGCGAAGCCCCGCTTGGCAGCGCCCCGTCGATCGCCGCGGCGCTGCGTGCCGGCCAGCAGGTGGCGATCGAAACGGAGCTGGGAAGGCTCGATGTCGTCCAGGGGCTGGAGGGAGTGCCGTCCTATGAGGGCCTGCGTTCGCGGGCGAGCGAGGCGGAGGTCCTTGGGGTCAGCGTCGCCGTCTGCTCGGTCCGTGACCTGCGGGAGATGAAGCGAGCCACCGGGCGGACCTGCGACCTTGCCGACCTCGAGGACCTGGACGCGGCGGGCAGCTAGCGAGCTTGGGCGTACGAGTCGGAGTGCCCGATTGGAGAAGGACCCCGCGAGCAGCTCTCCGGTCGCGATCGCGATCTTGGCGCTTTCGCCACTGCAGCGCGCGTGGAAATGCGGTGGTGGATGATCGCCGCAATACCTCTCGATCACGATCCCATAGAACCTGCATATCCGCGGCATAGGGTTGACCTGCCCCTACTTGAGGCAGATCGCCTGTACTTCGGCGGCGGCGCTCCCCCCTGAGTCGCTGGTGATTCGGCCGACGATCCCGTTGGCGCTGGAGTTGCTGAAGGGCAGCGACTCGATGATCCCGACACGCCTATTACCGGGATTGGTGAAGACGACGCCCCCGGTAAGGAGCCGTTCGCCCGTCGCGCAAAGTGCCGACGCGGAAGCGGAGGCCGTCCAATTGCTTAGGTCGGCCGATTCGTCCAGATCTGTAATCAGTGCGCTGTGAATAGTCACCGGACCGAGCGCGCCGCCGTAGACCGAGCCCGGCGCGATCGCGCTGGCGGTCACCGCGTCGGGCGCCAGAGCGGCCGCGCCGACCGCACCCTTCCCGAGCGCCTTGGCGCCAACCGCGCCCTTGGCAAGTGCCTTGGCATGAACCGCGCCCTTGGCGAGCGCGTTCGCGGTGACGGCACCCTTGGCGATGTCGCCCTTGCGGACCACGGTGTGGTTGGTCAGCGCGTCGGCGTTGCCGGCGAGGGCGACAACCAGGGCAAGGGTGCCGAGGACGGTTCCTGGGGCCGGTCCCTTCAGCTTCAACTTGCTCATCTCTGCCTCCCTTGGCGGAGTCGATTGCTCGAAGGAAACGGGTGCAACAACCATAGATCCGAACACTGCTCAGACGAAGAAATGGTGCCATTCGGTCCGCCGCCCGCGTCGAGTGGACGGGCCTATGGTCGTTAGTTGACCTTCTCGAGAATCTTGCGCCGCTCAGGCTCGCTCAACAGGCCGGCGAATGGAGAGTTCTGGCGAAGATCGCGGCCGAGTTGATCGTCCGTAGCGATGACCTTGCGGATCTCGGCCATCGGCATCTCGAACACTTCCCGCCACTCCTCGGCACGACGTGAATCGATCTTGCCGTCGCGCTCCCACCGCATCAGCTTGCGCTCAGCCTGGTCTACCAACGGACGACGAATCCGCGGCGCCAGGGCCCGGTGATAGGCAAGGCCGCGGAGCTCCGCGATTCTATGTTGATCGCCATAATCCGACTGGCTCGCGACGGACACCTGGGGACGCATGCGCTCGGCACGACGCCGCGCCTCGGTCATCACCGGCTCCAAGACATGCAGTTGGCGTTTGCCAGATTCGCGCTCCTGCGCGACGCGCTCGTATAGACCGAGCAGCATCGGGACTGGAACCTCTTTGCGGCCACGCTCCGTGAAGACAACGGGAACATCGCCCGCCGCTATCCAGTTGTTGAGAGCGGTGTGGCTGACGCCAAGCAAACTGGCGGCAAGGCTGCGGGAGATAGTGCCCCCAAGCTGCTCTTCGAGGTCTTCACGGACCAACGCGACATCGGAGCTGCGCGTCTCTCGTTCCGCGCGTCGCAGACGAGCGATGTTCTGAAAGGTCTTCTTGCGTTCCTGCGAGCCCATGCTTGACCTGGCATTGTAGCTCCAAAGTTTCAGAAATACAAATCTAGTTGCAACTATATTGCCCTGTCAAACTTGCAATCTTTTCTTGTTACCAGAAACCTTCGAGCGCCAAACTACGAATCACGTAGACAGGCTGCCGAAATACGGCATCGCTTC
>DATAIY010000294.1:0-2207 GCA_036262475.1 Solirubrobacterales bacterium | reverse complement strand
ACGGCGCTGGCGGTGCTGATCGACGCCAGCATCATCAGGGCGCTGCTCGTCCCCTCGCTGATGGCGCTGCTCGGCAAATGGAACTGGTGGGCGCCGGCGCCGCTGCGGCGCCTGCACGACCGCTGGGGGATCAGCGAGCAAGCCGCCCCGATCGCGCCAACGCCGGCGTCGAGGGAGGCGGGCGCATGATCTACCGAGCGATCGTCAAGCGCAAGGCCCGCGGCATCTTCACGGCGCTCAGCCGCGGCGAGTGGCGGGCGACCACGGCCGACCTGGCCGACGACGTCCACCACGTGTTCCCGGGGGACAACGCGCTCGGCGGCGAGCGCCATTCCCGCGAGGCCTTCGAACGCTGGTTCGAACGCCTCTATCGCCTGATTCCGGAGATCGAGTTCGAAGTGCGGGACGTCGCCGTGCGCGGCTGGCCCTGGGACACCGCCGTCGCGGTCCAGTGGGTGGACAGGGGCCGCGGCGCTGACGGAACCCCGTACGAGAACGAGGGAGCGCACTGGATTCGCCCGCGCTGGAGAAAGGCGACCGAGGTGCACGCCTACCTCGACGCCGAGAAGGTGACCAGGCTTCTGGAGCCGATGGCCGGCGCCGGTACCGAGGAGGCCTCGGCCGCCCCGATCGCCGGCTAGGTTCGGCCGACCGACCGTAGGCGTCATCATCGCCTCGATGGCCTCGCAGCCGAAACCGAAAGTCGAGTCCGAATCGCCGCCGCCGATGGTGGTCGACGCGACCCGTCGCACCTACCTGGCTGGTGAGCGAACCCAGCTCGCCTGGTGGCGGACCGGCCTGACGGCGCTGGCGGTCGCGCTCGGCGTCGGCCGCGTGGTCCCCGAGCTCGACCCGAGTGCCACCAAGTGGCCCTACGTCGTCGCCGGGGTGGGGTTTGCGCTCTGGGGGATTCTGGCGATCGGCTACGGCACCGCCCACCGCACGGCGATCGATAAGGCGCTGGATGAGGGCCGGTTCCTCGAGCCCGCTCCCTGGCCGCTGCGAACCCTGGCGGCCGGCGGCATCGGGCTCGGCCTCCTCACCGCGCTGCTGATCCTGCTCGACTGAGCCCCGCGCCTACTTCGTTTCGACCGTGGATTCTTTTTCGACGCCGGCGTTGAAGACGGTTTCGTCGAACGGAACCAGCGCCAGTTCGTTCGCGTAGCCGAGTTTTTCCAGCCCGAACAGTTCCTCGATCCTCAGCAGCAGCGAGTAGTGGTTGTAGTAGGAGGTTTCGTTGACGGTGCCCGCTTCGACGAACAGTGAGATCAGCAGCAGCCCGACCTTGCCGCCGCCTCCCGTCGCTTTCACCGCTCCGGCGGCAGGTTCCGCTTCGGGCGTGGCCGGCAGGTTCGGGTAGACAGGGCTGACGCAGCAGGCGCTGGTGTCGAGCTCTTCCCCCGCCTGCGGCACCTGGGCCGAGGTGATCAGGATCAGGCCGTTTTCTTTGTAGGCGGGGGAGGCCTGGATCTCCGGCACCACCGTCTTCAGGAACGCTTCGACCGCGGCGGGGCCCGCGATCTGGCCCGGTTCGCAGGGCAGTTCGCCGCCGTCGTGGCAGGCGTTGGGGACGATGTAGGAGAGCGCCGGCGTGTTCTTGCTCACTTTCTTCTTCAGATCGGGCGCCAGCCGGTTGAGCCCGACGTCGGTTTCGGCGCATTCGGGGGTGTCGATCACCGAGTGGAAGTAGACGAACGGGTTTCCAAAGTCAGCAAGTCATGGAAAAGCGAAGTCGGCTACGCAGTGTCGGTCCAGTTCCCGACCGGAGTCGGAGCCAAAGGTAACTCCGGCGTTACCTCGACCGTCGTCAAGACGCCTGGCACCATTGGCTACATCGAGGCCTCCTACATCATCGCCGCTGGCCTTCCAGCCGCAGCGGTCCAGAATAAGGCCGGAAACTACGAGCTCCCGAACCTGAAGAACATCGAAGCGGCTGCTTCGTACATCAAGAGCGTGCCCGCCAACAACGAACTGACGATTTCCCAGCCCCCGAAGAGCGTGCCGACCGCGTATCCGATCTCCACCTTCACCTCTGCGATAGTGCCCCACAACGCTCCGCAGAAGGATTTCGTCCAGCAATTCGTCAAGTACTGCGTAACGATCGGCCAGAAGTACGGTGCGGCGCTTGACTTCGCACCGCTGCCCAAGGTCGTAAAGCGGGCCGCGTTGAATTCAATCGCTTCGCTCTAATAAGAGCGGGGAGTGCC
>DATAIY010000293.1:0-10204 GCA_036262475.1 Solirubrobacterales bacterium | reverse complement strand
TGTCGAAGCCGCGGAAGACCATCGAGGTCGAGTAGCACTTGTTGACCTTCTGGTTGGTGAAGTCGATCTCCGTGTGGATGCCTAGGCTGCCGACGATCCGGGTGATCGGGTCCCACGACATCTCCTTGACGCCGACCGCCTTGTCGCGAGTGCTGTCTACCGTTGCCATTGCTCGTGCCCTCTCCTCTCGCTGCTTTCAGAAGTCCTCCGCGTCTCGATGCGTGCTCGCCTCACCACCGCTTCTGGTAGCCGCTGCTGAGCGCGGTCCCGCGTTTGCGCCACGCCGGCTCCTTGTCGAAATTCCTGCGTATGTGCCGCTGGCGCATGTAGCGGACGACCGGCCCGTAGGTGAACTTGACGATGTTGGCCGCCGCGGCCCCCCATCTGTCCTCCTCCATGAAGGGCATGTATTTGTCGGGGAAGCCGGGCATCGTGCAGGCCATGCAGATGCCGCCCACGTTGGGGCATCCGCCGACGCCGCTCTGCCAGCCGCGAACCGGGACGTTGCATTTGACCACCGGCCCCTTGCACCCGAGTTTCACCAGGCAGCGATGGTCGGTGCCGTATTCGGTCGCGAACTGGCCCTGTTCGGTGAAGCCGGCTCGGTTGCAGCCCTCACGCACGGTGCGGCCGAAGAGCCACTTCGGACGCAGCGCCTCGTCGAGTTCGGGGGCCGGGGCGCGGCCGGCGAGGTGGAGCGCCAGGTAGAGCAGCATCTCGGTCGTGTTGTCCGGCTGGGCGGGGCAGCCGGGAATGCAGACCACCGGCAGGCCGGCGCTCGACTTCCACTTCCAGCCGAGATAGTCCGGGAGGCCCATCGCCCCGGTCGGGTTGTTCTTCATCGCCGGGATTCCGCCGTAGGTGGCGCAGGTGCCCAGGGCCACGACCGCGGCCGCTTTGGGCGCTAGCCGATCGACCCACTCGTTGGTGGTGATCGGCTGGCCGGTGTCGGGGTCGTTGCCCATACCCGACCAGTGACCGTCACCGTTGATTTCCTCGTTGGGGATCGAGCCCTCGACCACGAGCACGAACGGATCGAGTTTGCCGGCCTCGGCGTCGTACCAGGCCTGCATGAACTCGTCCCCGACCTCATAGGCGAGGACCGGGTTGTGGACGACGACTTTCGGCATCCCGGGAATCGCCTGGGTGACGATGTCCTCGAGGCTCGGGTTGACGGCGGAGGTCATCGCGACCGAGTCCCCGTCGCAGCTGAGCCCGGTCGTCATCCAGATCACGTGAGCGGTGATCCCCTCCGTTTTGGCCTGGTCCGGCACGAACTCGGTTGCTGACATCGTCACTCCTCCGTCTCGCTCAGCAGATCCTCGGCAATGGATCGCCCGCAAGCAGGTCCATCACCCTTCGCCCTCCGAATGCCGTCTCCACCAAGACCATCCCCGGCGGCTCCGTCTTCACCTCGCCGATCTCCGCCGCCTCCTCACAGCCGGGGACGGAGCGCAGCGCCGCCAGCGCGCCGTCGGCCTGCTCGGGGGCGACGAAGGCGACCAGCTTGCCCTCGTTCGCCACGTACATCGGGTCGATTCCAAGCAGTTCCGCGGCGCCGACGACCGGGGCGTCGACCGGCACGGCGGCCTCGCGCACCACCATCGTCACCTGCGAGGCGCGGGCCAACTCGTTGAGGACGGTCGCGACTCCGCCGCGAGTCGCGTCGCGCATGCAGCGCAGCCCGGCGCCGCCGGCCTCCAGCAGGGCATCCGCGGCCGGCCAAAGCGAGCAGGTGTCGGACTCGATGTCGGCGTCGAGCTCGAACTCGCCGCGGGCCAGCATGATCGCCGTCCCGTGGGCCCCGATCGAGCCCGAGACGATGATCTTGTCGCCGGGCTTGATCGCCGCGGTCGAGAGCTGGGCCCGGGGGTCTAGCTGGCCGACCCCGGTGGTGCAGACGTACATCTTGTCGGCGTGCCCGCGCTCGACTACCTTGGTGTCGCCCGCGATCACCTCGACTCCCGCCGCCTCCGCGGCGGCGGCTATCGCCTTGACCTCGGCCCGGAGCTCCTCGGCGTCGAGACCCTCCTCGAGGATCAGCGAGAGGCTCAAGGCCGCCGGGCGGGCGCCGGCGACGGCGAGGTCGTTGACGGTGCCGTTCACGGCGAGGCCGCCGATCGAGCCGCCCGGGAACCGGATCGGCTTGACCACGAAGCTGTCGGTGGTGAGGGCAAGGCGCAGCCCCTCGATCTCGACCACTCCGGCGTCCCCCATCTGGTCGAGCGACTCCGACGCGAACGCCGGCGCGAAGAGGCCTTCGATCAACGTCTGCGTCGCCTTGCCACCGGCGCCATGGGACATCGTCACCTGGGAGTCCTTGAACTTCGGCCGCTTGGACCGGGTCGTCTCGATGATCTCGAGGATGCGCTGCTCGCGATCGCTGACGACAGCCTCCGACACGTCAGACCACCTCTCTGTCCCGCGCGAAGCGGCCGTAGTTGTAGTACGCCGCGCAGGCCCCCTCGGGGGAGACCATGCAGGTCCCGATCGCATGCTCAGGGGTGCAGGCGGTGCCGAAGACCTTGCACTCCCAGGGCTTGATTACGCCCTTCAGCACCTCGCCGCACTGGCAGGCCTTGGGATCGGCCACCCGCACGCCGGGAGTTTCGTAGCGACGCTCGGCGTCGAGGTCGGCGTAGGCATCGCTCAACCTCAGCGCGCTCTGGGAGATGAAGCCGAGGCCGCGCCACTCGAAGTGCGGACGCAGCTCGAACACCTCGGCCATCACCTCTAGCGCCCGCAGGTTCCCCTCGTAGGGGACGACCCGGGTGTATTGGTTCTCGACTTCGCAGCGCTCGGCGCCGAGCTGGTTGATGATCATCAGCACCGACTGCAGGATGTCCAGCGGCTCGAAGCCGGAGATCACGATCGGCTTGCCGTAGTCGGCGGGGATGAACTCGAAGGGCCGCGCCCCAACCACTGTGGAGACATGTCCAGGCCCGATGAAACCGTCGAGCCGGAGGTCAGGGGAGTCCAGCAACGCCCGCAGCGGCGGCACGATCGTCACGTGGTTGCACATGCAGAAGAAGTTGGAGACCCCCTCGGCCTTGGCCCGCTTCATCGTCAGAGCCGTCGAGGGAGCGGTCGTCTCGAAGCCGAGGGCGAAGAAGACGACATCGCGGTCGGGGTTGGCCTTCGCCAGCCGCAGGGCGTCGAGCGGCGAGTAGACCATCCGCACGTCGGCTCCCTCGGCCTTGGCCTCGAGCAGCGACTGCTCGGATCCGGGCACCCGCATCATGTCGCCGAAGCAGGTGAAGATGACGTTGTCGGCCTTGGCGATCGCGATCCCGTCGTCGACCCGGCCCATCGGGATCACGCAGACCGGGCAGCCGGGCCCGTGGACAAGCTCGACGTTGTCGGGCAGCAGGTCATCGACGCCGTACTTGTAGATCGAGTGGGTGTGCCCGCCGCAGACCTCCATCAGCTTGTAGTGGCGCTCGGGGTCGACCGCGGCGAGAATCTCCCCGGCCAGGACCTGACCGAGGTCGGCGTCGCGGAACTCCTCGACGAATTTCATGCCGCCACCTTCCGCTCGCTGTCGCGGCCGATCGCGGTGCCCGCGTGCACGAGCAGGCTCTCGCCCGGCTCGACCGGCTCGACCAGCGCCGTCTCGACGTCGCTGCGCTCGCCCCGCGGGTCGGCGCACAGCGCCAGGCCGCGTTCGCGGTCGACGCGCAGGACTTTCATCGGAATCGCCTCATCCCCACAGGTGATGCAACCGCTGGTGTGATCGCAATGCGGAGTGAGGGACTCCATGGCTAACGCTTGCCGCTCATTCGATCGCGCTCGCCTTCAACTCCTCGAGCTCCTGCTCGTAGTCGGCCCCCATCCCCTCGAGCAGCCTGCGGGTCGCGAGCGCCTCCTCCTCGTCGACCTTGGAGAGGGCGAAGCCGACGTGGATCAGAACCCAGTCCCCCGGCCCGACCCCCTTGCCGTCCTCGTCGAGGAGACCGACGTTGACGTTGCGGCGTACTCCCGCTACGTCCACCTTGGCTAGGCGGTTGGCCTCGTCGACCATTTCAAGTATCTGACCTGGAATCGCCAGGCACATGCCTCGCTCCCATCGTCGTTTCCCATATACGACAACGAAGTCGGTACCCGCTCATCCCTGCGGCAAACTCTGCGCTTAAACACCCTCGGGAACGGCTCCGCAAAATCAGGTATATCCGCGAAGGTGGGAACTGTCAAGGCGGCGAGCCGAATATGCCCGGGGCCGCGGCGGGGGCTCAGAGCAGGGAACCCCGGGGGGGCACCACCCAGACCCGCCGCGCGAAGCCGAATGCCACCTCGGAATCGAGATCCGCGACCCTGGCGGCGCCGGACCCGTTCATCTCCTCCGCCAGCTCACGCCAGGCCAAGGCGACACCGGCGACCTTCGTCAGCGGGCCCCAGCTGCCCGCTTCACCGAGTTCCTCGGACCGCAGCCTGGCGTCGGCGACGGTCATCTGACCGAACGGTTTGTAGCTGCCCGCGCAAAAGACGGGGCTCTCCAGCGCCGCCTGCTCAACATCTCCCATTCACCCAAGTGTGCCACGAGGTGGATTGGGAGCTTTCGCTATTGACAGTCGCTAGCAACAGAGTTACGTTCGCAACACAAGGGTCGCTCACCGCACGGACCCGAATTGGGAGGTTGAGATGGAGGCCATCACCGCTGCGCGGTCTGGGAAGCCGGGCCTCTCACGCTGGCGCCGAATCGCCGGCAGCCTCGATCCCGGCCAGTGGCGCACCCTGGCCGGCATGGCGGCGGTGATCATCGGCCTCCACGTCGTCGGCTTCTTCCTGCTGCTGGTCGTGGTCGCCCCCCACAGCTTCAGCCTGGGCGCCTCCGGAGCCTTCACCGTCGGAGTCGGGATCACCGCCTACACCCTCGGCATGCGCCATGCCTTCGACGCCGACCACATCTCGGCGATCGACAACACCACCCGCAAGCTGATGAACGAAGGCAAGCGCCCGCTCAGCGTTGGCTTCTTCTTCTCCTTGGGCCACTCGACGATCGTCTTCGCGCTCGCCTTCCTCTTCGCCCTGGGCATCAAGGCGCTGAGCGGCCCGGTGGAGAACCACGGCTCGACCCTGCACAGCGTGAGCGGCTGGATCGGCACCGGCGTCTCCGGAACCTTTCTGTATGTCATCGCCGCCCTCAACATCGTGATCTTGGTCGGGATCCTGGGAGTCCTCGGCGAGATGAAACGCGGCACCTACGACGAAGCCGAGCTGGATCGCCAGCTCGACAACCGCGGCCTGATGAACCGCTTTTACAAGCGGTTCACGAAGATGACCACCAAGCCGTGGCAGATGTACCCGATCGGAGTCCTTTTCGGCCTCGGGTTCGATACGGCAACCGAGGTCGGGTTGCTCTTCCTGGCGGCTGCCGGGGCGGGAGCCGGCCTGCCCTTCTACGCGATCCTCTGCCTGCCGATCCTCTTTGCCGCGGGGATGTCGCTGCTGGACACGATCGACGGCTCCTTCATGAACTTCGCCTACGGGTGGGCCTTCTCCAAACCCGTGCGGAAGATCTACTACAACATCACGATTACGGCGCTCTCCGTTTTCGTCGCGTTGGTGATCGGCTCGATCGAGATCATCGGCCTGCTCTCCCAGAAGTTCGGCCTCACCGGAGGCGTCTGGGACTGGATCTCCGCCCTCGATCTCAACACGATCGGCTTCGTCATCGTCGGCGTCTTCGTGCTCACCTGGGTAATGGCGCTGGCGATCTGGCATTTCGGCGACATCGAGGAGCGGTGGTCAGCCAGCATCAAAGCTTCCAAATCGACGTAGGAGAAACCTGAGTGGCCCTTCGGTAACAGAAGATGACCAACCCCACCCAGACTCCGCCGCTGCGATTCGAGGAGATCGACGAGGTCTTCGTCGCGCTGCGCGATGAAGGCCACCGGATTACCACCCCATGCCGTCTCGTCGTCGAGGCCTTGTTCGCGGCCGAGGGCCCGATCTCGGCCCAGCAGATCGCTCGCGACTCCGGCATGCCGGAGTCCGAACCGAGCTCGGTCTACCGCAACCTCGAGCGCCTCGAGAGCCTCGGCGTCACCAGGCATGTCCATTTCGGCCACGGCCCCAGCCTCTACATGCTGGTCGGAACCGGTGAGAAGGAGTTCCTGCTTTGCGAGCGCTGCGGTCGGGTCAGGAGCGTCGACCCCTCCGAGCTCGACCCGATTCGGGAGCAGATCGAGGATCGCTTCGGCTACCTGCCGAGGTTCGGGCACTTCCCGATCGTCGGCCTCTGCGCCGAGTGCTCGACCAACTGACGCCGCTACGCCGCGAAGCGCTGCTCGGCCCTGGCCCGGGCCTTCGCCGCCTCGACCTCGCGGTCCTTCGGCGGAGCCGCCGTCACCAGCCGCTCGAGCAGCCGGTTCGAAACCGCGGCGACTTCCTCGATGGCCTTCTCGAAGGCCTCAGCATTGGCCTGAGAGGGCTTCGTGTACCCACTGACCTTGCGGACATACTGAAGCGCAGCGGCCTGGATCTCTTCCTCGGTCGCAGGGGGATCGAAATTGTTAAGGATCCTGATGTTTCTGCGCATGCGGGGATCCTAAAACGATCCGCCCAGGTGAGTACCGCCACGGGGATTCGAATCCCGGTTTCCGGACTGAGAATTGGCCCTGGGACGCCGTTTGCGACCGATTGATGCCCGCTGGGTCTAGAGAGTTCGATTCTGTTCGATCTAGTTTGGTGGGGTCGGGGACATATTTCGGGACACGTTTCGTGATCTTGAATGACGGGGGACTTCAGGCGGGCACGGCCCAGCTGCCGTATGGTCGACAACCATGGCAGAGCCATCGCTGGCCACTCTGGCGCGCTGGGAGGAGCACGGCGCAGTCTGGCGGACGAAGTCAATCAATGAGGGTGAAGCCGTCGTTGAGCTGTGCACTTGTTACGGGGAGCTCGTCGACGTGCTGCGCTCAAAGGAGCCAGAGCTGTTGCGCTATCTCGCCAGGCGCCCGGACTCACAGTCGAAGGACGCCGACGGCTGATATCGAGCACGCTCTCCCGGCGCCCTGCCCTCGGGATGGGGCAGATCGAGGAGGCCAGCGCATCGCGACGCGATCAACCCCATGGGCGCGGTGGCGCCGATCATCCCTTGTCCTCGCCGTAGTAGGCCGCGTTGATCTCGATGTATTTCTGCCATTCCGGCGGCACTTGGTCCATCGGGGTGATCGCGTCGACCGGGCAGGCCTCGACGCAGGCATCGCAGTCGATGCACTCCTCGGGATCGATGTAGAGCATCTCGTGGTGGTCGTAGTCGGGCTCGTCGGGGGTCGGGTGAATGCAGTCGACTGGGCAGACCTCCACGCAGGAGTTGTCCTTGGTACCGATGCAGGGCTCGTTGATCACATACGCCAATGCGCGCCTCCGCCAAATACTTTACACACGTTTCGTGGCTAAATCATAGGCGATCGCGCGACGAGAGGGGCGCGATCGTGATTCAAGCTGCTGCCCCGGCCTCCTCGATGGCCACGGACAGACCGCTGAGGCTGCTGGAGTCGAGGGCGTCTTCGATCATTGGAAAGATCTGTCGCTCCTCGAAGCGGACGTGATCATGCAGGAGCCTGCCCAACTCCCGCGCCTCCTCGAGCGAGGCGGCGCCCACCGCCAGGCGCAGGGCCTCGCGGCGAATCGCAAGGTGCTCTTCGAGGATCCGCGCGACTCCGGTTCGGTCCACCTCGGCGTGCATCGCCCAGGTGGGGAGGAGCACCTCCTCCTCCACGCGGAAATGGCGCTGCCCGTCGCCCTCCCAGAAGCTTAGAAAGGTTCGCGTCGCCTCCTCAAGGTCGTCTGCCTCGCGCAGCTTCTTCGCGGCATGCAAGGCGGTCAGATGCTCACGCGAGAGCGGGCGAAGTGCCTCGGCTCGTTTCATATGAGGGCCACCATGCGCGTGATCGAGGACTGCATGTTCATGGAATCGATCATCAGATGCTGGGGCGGGCGCAAATCAGGACCCGGGCGCAGCGCCGATTCGACCGAGCCCTCACGACGGGGAAGTCCGACGCACCGCTCATCCGGATCCCGCGACGCCGATCAGGCAACCGGCACGGTCCGGATCGTGTGGCTCGAAGCGGCTCAGATTTGCCCCCGGGTCGAGCTCCGCCAACAGCCCCACGGTGATCCCGCGGTGCAGCCCGCAGACGACCTCCGGGTTCTCACGCACGGACTCCCGGTACGGACAGTTGTTGAGCGTGCAGATGAAACCGCCGTCGGACTTCAGGTCGAGCACCGGCTGGAAACCGAGCGCAGCGATCACCCGGCGGAAGTCCTCGCCGGGATCGTTCGATTCGGTCGGTGCCAGCTCCTGGCCGATCTCGCGACCGGTCTTTTCGACCTCGCGCAGGCGGGCTGGGCCAGCGGGGATCGCGCGGGCGAGCCAGCGGGCGAGGTCAGCGTACGCGCTGGGCCGCTCTCCACCCGGATGGGCGCCAGGGGCGACCGACCACAGATCGCTGGGGCGTCCTCGCTCGCCTTTGATCTGCTGCCGCTCGACCAGGCCGGCCCCGTGCAGCCGCTCCAGATGTCGACGCACGCCGTTCGGATGCAAGTCGAGCTTTTCGGCCAGCTCCTCGGTGCCCACGGCAGTCCTGCGCTGCACCAGCTCGGCAAAGACGCGCGCCCGCGTTGGCTGGGCGAGGACATAGCCGCTGTCTCCGGGCAGATCCAAGGCGGCCACAGTTTTGCACAGCCCTCCTGTGAAAAGATGGCGCGGCGCCTCCCGTCAGCGATCTTGGGGGCGGGCCTCGCGCGCGGCGCGGCGGAGGTGGACAACCCGAGCCTGTACGAGCCGAGCGCTGACCACCTGGGCGCTACGGCTTGAAGATCATCAGGGCAAGGATCATTACGATCAGGCTGCCAGAGGCGTAGTTGACCGTCCGTGAGAGGGGGTCGTCGAGAAGGGCGCGGAGCTCCGGGCTCGCCGGTTTTCCTTCCCCGGCCAGCTGCGTCGCGAGCTTGCGGGCTTCCTTCGGGCGTTGTCCCCCGAGCCCCCCGAGCACGAGCGCCACCACAAAGAGGACGATCGCCGCATCGACCCAGCCCGTGCCGTAGCCGATCCCCTCTAGTTCGACCAAC
Source organism: Solirubrobacterales bacterium (assembly GCA_036262475.1). GTDB lineage: Bacteria > Actinomycetota > Thermoleophilia > Solirubrobacterales > 70-9 > VAYN01. Next base: position 1,129 of record DATAIY010000293.1, on the reverse strand, counting down.
CAGAGTCCGCACATGAACAGCAGCAGGCCTCCGAAGCCGACCAGCACGACCGCGGATCGAACCAGGCTCAAGAGCAGCGCGATCTGCGCCAGCTGCTCGCATCGCCGGGCACTCTCGAAGACAACGCCAGCGAGGACGATGCCGGCAACGAACACCAGCACACCGATCAGGTGCAGAAACAGTGCGACATCCTCCACAGGCGAGATTTTCGCCGATTTCTCGCCGCCTCAGCCGTCCTCGCATCGCGCGGTCCCCTGACGGCTAACGGAATCCCCTTGTCGGCCCAGGGCGGGAGGCCGGGTGAAGACAACGATCGCACCTGTCTCGGCACCTTGCCACTTCCCTTGCCACCCAACAGAACGGCCCGCTCGGGAGCCGCATTCCGCGTCGCAAAGCCGGTACCGCTACGGGGATTCGAATTGCGTAGTCCGTGGCTTTACAAAGCGAAGTATCGCTTGCCAATGCGCTTTGCGTGGTCGCCTCGGGTCGCCTCGGGTCGCTGAATCGCTGCATCATTGGCCCATCGTTGGCCCATGAGAGGTCTCTATCTGGTCGGCCTCCTCCAAGTAGGCATCCATCCTGGCCCGTGCCTCGTCGCGGCTTCCGGGCGTCCCGTTCGGCACCGCTCCGCTGGTTCCAGATAGTGCCCCGGCTAGGCTGAAGTCTAAGTCTCAGGTAGAGCTATAGCCCAAGGTTCAGGTAGAGGCTTAGAGTCCAGCGGCACTCCTCGGACGGATATTCGCGGTATTCGGCTATATAGGTCACATTTGCCCGCCTCTTGGCTAACGTTCTGCGAGCTGACGCTGTCTCGATGATTTTCCCAAACGGCTCCAAGCCACGCACAGCCAGCAGGGTAGGAACACACCAGCGCCAGGGCCTCGCAGGCCCTTAGGTGGCCTCTGTCGGCCTCAGAATCGGCCAGCTTGGCGCTCATGCGCTTTGACGCCTACCCGACCGCGCCCCCCGGCGTCTCCCCAGAGGCGCCGAGAGGCTCTCGGTCGGTATCCGAGCCGACAGATGGACCGACGCGAAATCTTGGCCCCGCGCCCTGCCCGACCCTGAGAGCCGGTCGCGGACGCGGGGCCTGCGGTACTTCTTTCTTCGCTACTTCTTCGGCTACTTTCGGCTA
>DATAIY010000292.1:0-3014 GCA_036262475.1 Solirubrobacterales bacterium | reverse complement strand
GATCCGACCGCCGCCGAGGCCGCGCCGCGAGGCGTCGCCCGAACGAGCCCTCCGACCGCCACGGCGATGTCCGTGAGTCTGGTCTCGCTCTCCGGACTGCCCCCATCGCCCCTCTTCGTCTCGGAGGTCATGATCCTGCTGGGTGGAATGGATGCCGGTCTGATGGCGGTCTCTTCGATCGCCGCCATGCTGCTCGCCCTCGGCTTCCTTGGACTCGCCCACGCTCTTCTCGAAGGGCTGCTCGGTGGAAAGAGGGGGCCGCGCCGCCGGCCTTCTCGCTCGGTGCACGCAATCGCGCTGCTCGCCGGCACCGCGGCCTTCGCCCTGCTTGGGCTGACCGTGATCGCCTACGCCTTGCCTGGCTCTGACATCGTTGAAGCGCTGATGAGGAGCGGGGAATGAGCCCGGGCGTAGAGCCGCACCAAGGGATTGAGCGAGTGTCAGTCCCAGCTTCGGACTGGCGCAACGCCTGTCAGAACGCGCTCGCCGACGGCGAGCGCTTCTGCGGGGCCTTTGCCGGGGGTCCGGACTCAGGCCGGCGCTGGCGCGCACTTTTCGCGCGCGGCGCCAGCACTCGCGTCCTGTCCACTGCCCCCGAGGGCGATGAGCTGCCCTCGGTCGTCGACTTCCTGCCTGCCGCGGAATGGGACGAGCGGGAGGCCCACGACCTCCACGGCTTGCGATTCCGCGGCCACGAGCCGCTGCGCCCGCTCATCGCCCACCCTCTCGACACGTCGAGCTGGACCATCCCCGTCGAGGGGGAGGGGGTGTACGAAGTTGCCGTCGGCCCGATTCACGCCGGAGTCATCGAGTCGGGCCATTTCCGCTTCCATGTCGTCGGCGAGCGGATTCTCCTCCTCGACCTCCGCCTCTTCTACAAGCACCGGGGGCTCGAGAGTGCCGCGGAGGGGCGTCAGCTCGTCGATGGCGTGGTCTTTGCCCAGCGAGCCTGCGGCGCCTGCGCGGTCGCTAATTCGGTCGCCTACGCGCTGGCCTGCGAGGCCGTTCTCGGCCTGACTCCATCACGAGAACTGCGACGCGTCCGCACGCTCCTACTTGAGCTGGAGCGGCTCTACAACCATCTCAACGACATCGCCGCGATCTGCGCGGGAGTCGGGTTCGCACCGGGGAACATGGCTTTCGCCGCGCTCAAGGAGCGCGCGATGCGCCTCAATCTGACCCTCGCCGGCCACCGCTTCCTGTTCGGGTCGATCGAAGTGGGCTCCAGTCGGCTCGACCTGCCCTCTCCGGCGGTCGATCAGGCACGCGGTGAACTTCGCGAGCTGCGGCACGACACGGCGCGGGCGTGGCGCGAGATCCAATTCGCCCCCTCGGTCCAAGGCCGGCTCGACGGAGTGGGTGTCCTTGGTCACGACGACGCCGCCCGGCTCTGCGCCGTCGGCCCCGTCGCCCGCGCATCGGGGGTGCGATTGGACACCCGCGCAGATAGTCCTGCGCTCTGGTACGGATCATCTTTCGCGGCGGCGCTCCCGCCCGTCGCCGACGGCGATGTCGCCGCCCGGCTTGAGGTGCGCGCCCTTGAGCTCGTCCAGATCTTCTCGATGTTGGAGGAGCTTCTCGCTGCCCCGGTAGGTCCCGATGAGGCGAGCTCAGCTGGTCCCTCCGCGAGCATCGGCGTGGCGCGGGTGGAGAGCCCGAGGGGGGAGACGGTCTGCGTCGTGGAGGCGGAGACGTATCGCGTCCGGCGCTTGCACCTGCGCACCGGCTCATACGCCAACTGGCCATCGCTGGTGTTTGCGACTGCGGGCAACCTCCTCCCCGACTTTCCTCTGATCAACAAGAGCTTTGAGCTCTGCTACGCCTGCGTCGACCGCTGAACGTGTTCGTCTTGCTCCGCCACCTCCAGCGTGTTCGCCGCGAAGCGGCCTTGCCGAAGCGCAGTGGCGCTCGCTCGCTGGCAATCCGCCATGTTGACGCAGGGTCCTGTAACGCCTGTGAGCACGAGCTGACGGCGACTGCGGCGCCTCAGTACGACCTGCAGCGCTTCGGGCTAGACATCGTCGCCTCGCCGCGTCACGCCGATGTTTTGCTCGTCACGGGGCCGGTGACGACCCGCATGGCCGGCCCTCTGCGGGCCGCCTATGACGCGATGCCCGAGCCGCGCTTGGTGGCGGCTCTAGGCGATTGCGCTCTGGGTTGCGGAGTCCTCGGCGCCATCACCAAGATCGTCGGGCCGCTCGATGCCGTGCTTCCCGTCGACATTCGGATTCCGGGCTGTCCACCGACGCCCCAGGCGATTGCGGACGCCATCCTGGCGGCAACTCCGCCGATCCAACTGCTCCGACCAGCCTAAGACCAGCTCAAGGAGGGATTCGACGAAGCCCAGCTGGCGAACGAGCAGTGGGGTCTTCCCGCAAGCCCTTACGCCGATCGCATCGAAATACTGGCGGAGGCGCGACGGCCCCGATCGCTCACTCGCCGCCGAGACCTCGAACTCGCCCACGACTGTGCCTCCAGAGGTCCTTCGATGCCTCGCCCTGGCTGAGACAGGCGGCCCTACGACAGCGGAGCATGTTCGCGCCGCTGCAGGTGGTGGTGACGAAACCGGTGGCGCGGCGGGATCTCGCTGTCTCCCGGCCAGCTTTCGTAGTCGCAGGTCAGCCAGTCGTCTTCGAGCGCCTCGGCGAAGGCGCGAGCGAGCGCCCTACGCCGGTCTCGCCGGATTCGATCAGCTGCTCGCGCAGGGCGTGTGCGCTCAACTCGCGGCCGTCTTGCAGCGCGCGGCGGCCCTCGCGGTCATCGGCGGTCAGCTCGGTGTTCTGCACGGCGCCAAGGATGAGCGATCGGCAGATCCGATGGCTTTCTCAAGCTGGGGCCCGAGGAGGCGAGCGCGGCAGGGAACGGCGGGGGACGGACATGCCCTTCCGAGATCGGGAGCCGACCCTGCAGCCTAATCGGGCCATCTGAGGAACCACGGCGAGGCCGGCTCACAGGCCGGGCATTAACTGAAAGGCCGCGTCCACATCGACGTCCGGCCACCTTAGCGTTTGGCC